>JBKPSE010000269.1:0-2542 GCA_046765855.1 Acidobacteriota bacterium
TCCTTGCCTTCGCTGCTCACGTACTTGCCGCTCACGCCGGTGTTGTCGAGGACCGGAACGGTCGTCGCCTTGCCCGACGCGTCGGTGAACGTTTCAGCCTTGTCGGCGGGCTGCTCGAGCTCGCGCGTGACCCGCATGCCCAGGAATGCTTCCTTGCTGTCCTTGAAGATGACCTTCTGATCCAGCGCGGTCAATGTGGTGATTCGATCGATCGTCCGTGAATCGGGGCCGCCGCGGAAGACGAACGTCGTCATCTCTTTCAGGAGCTGCGTGTTGGCCGGCGTCATCCACGCCGTCTCGACGACCAGTTCTCCCTTGTCGGCGCCTCCCTTCGCCGCGACGACGCGGCGGTGGTAAATCGTTCCCATCTTCGCGGCGTCGGCCGGTTTGATCGCATCGGAGTTGTTCCAGAAATCCAGCCCGTTGACGTTGCCGTGGTTGAGCCACAGCCCGACGTGATGCGGATGATCGACGCGCTCGCGCGGCCGCGGATCGAGCGGGAAGCCGCGGGTCACCAGCGTGCCGTTCGCGGTGCGCAGCGGATAGAGGACCGGTTTCTTGAGCGTGGACGGCCAGATGTACGAGGTAAACGGCTTGCCGTCGATGGTAATGTCGACGCGCTTGGCCGATTCGTCGACCTTGATCTCGACGCCGCCGGCCGCGCCGGTGCGCAGGGCGAGAGCAGCGATGGTCGCGAGGATGAGACATGCGGCGCGCATGAACGAGCTCCTTGTGAACGGCCTACTTTAGCGGTAAAGTCTCTACCACATGACTACCAAATTCAAGCTCACCGCAGTGGTTGCCTCGTTCCTCGCCGTGGCGCCGCTCGCCGGCCAGGAGAAGAAAGCCCCGGCGGCGACGACAACGACCGCCAGCAACGGCGGCTGGACCCAGTTGTTCGACGGCAAATCGCTCAACGGCTGGCGCGGCTACAAGAAGCCCGACGCATCGGAGACGCGATGGAAGGTCGAGAACGGCATGCTGACCGTCGCCAGCAACGGCGCCGGCGACACGCACGGCCAGCGCGACCTCATCACCGACGCCACCTTCGATCAGTTCGACCTCCGCTGGGAGTGGAAGATCTCACCGGGCGGCAACAGCGGCGTGAAGTACTTCGTGCTCGAGGACGAGAACTCGGCCATCGGCCACGAGTACCAGATCATCGACGACGAGCGGCACGCGGACGCGAAGATCGGTCCGCACCGGCAGACCGCCGCGTTCTACGACGTGTTTCCGGCGCACGACCGCCCGATGAAGCCTGCAGGTGAATGGAACACCAGCGAGGTGATCGTCAAGGGCAAGCACGTGACCCACATTCTCAACGGCAAGACGGTGCTCGAGTACGATCTCGAATCACCCGAGCTGAAGGCGGCGATCGCCAAGAGCAAGTTCAAGGACATCGCGCGCTTCGGCAAGCCGCAGAGCGGCCACATCCTGGTGCAGGATCACGGCGATCAAGTGTGGTATCGCAAGATCGAAATCAAGCGCCTCAAGTAGCGCCGGCGTCGTCGAGAGCTGCACGGGAGATCGGGAGACCCGGAGGGATTGGTCCTTTTGAGAATCGCTCCTGGCCTCCTGACTTCCCGACCTTCTGAATTCCTGTAAGAGACTTGCGAATCGGAATTCTCGGCGGAGGCGGGATCAGCGGCACGC
The DNA here is from genome assembly GCA_046765855.1 of Acidobacteriota bacterium. Classification (GTDB taxonomy): domain Bacteria; phylum Acidobacteriota; class Vicinamibacteria; order Vicinamibacterales; family 2-12-FULL-66-21; genus JAICSD01. The sequence continues at coordinate 1,654 of JBKPSE010000269.1, forward strand.
ACGTGCGCGCCGCGCGCGCCATTGACGGCGTCGAGATCGTCGCGGTCTACGGCGCCAATCGGGACAAGACCACGGCGCTGGCCGCATCGGCCGGCGCCGCGGCGTTTGACGACCTCGAATCGTTTCTTGCGCAGCCGATGGATATCGTCGCCATCGGCAGTCCTTCCGGCCTGCACGCCGAGCAGGCGATGGCCGCCGTCCGCCGCGGCATTCACGTCCTGGTCGAGAAGCCGCTCGATACGAGCACGGCGAAGATCGACGCGCTGCTGGCGGAAGCGGATCGCGCGCGCGTCCGGGTTGGCGTCTTCTTTCAGGAACGCCTGATGCCGGAAGTTGCGGCGCTGAAATCGCAGCTCGCCGCGGGGCTGCTGGGCGAGCCGCTGTTCGCGTCAGGGCAGGTGCGCTGGTACCGTCCTCCTGAGTACTACATCCAGTCGCGATGGCGCGGCACCTGGGCGCTCGACGGCGGCGGCGCCCTGATGAACCAGGGAATTCACACCGTCGACCTTCTTCTGTGGCTGATGGGACCGGTCGCGCGCGTCACCGGACGAACGGCGACGCGACTGCATCAAATCGAGGTGGAGGACACCGCCGTCGCGCTGCTCGAGTTCGAGAGCGGCGCCTTCGGCTCGATTGAAGCGACGACCGCGGCGTATCCCGGTTTTCCGCGCCGCCTCGAGATTACCGGCACCAGGGGCAGCGCGGTGCACGAGGACCCGCCGCGTCCGGCCGTGGTCGGAGACGCAGCGCCACATCAGCGCGTGTTCGAGGATTTCATCGAAGCCATTCGTTGCAACCGGCCGCCGATGTGCGACGGACACGCGGGCCGCCGCAGCGTGGCGCTGGTCGAGGCAATCTATCGTTCGGCCCGTTCAGGAAGAGGGGAGAG
>JBKPSE010000270.1:0-4534 GCA_046765855.1 Acidobacteriota bacterium
GCCGCCAGGTGATCGATCTGCTGCTCGAGGTCAATCGCAATCGGCAGACGACCGTAGTGCTGGTGACGCACGACCCCGAGCTGGCCGGCCGCGCCGACGTCACCATCTCGCTGCGCGACGGACGGGTACTGTGAGCCGACGCACGTGAACTTCATCTTGCTGATGGCCGTTCGCGAGATCCGCGCGTCGTGGCGGCGGCTGCTGTTTTTCTTCGTCTGCGTCGCGATCGGGGTCGGGGCGATCGTGATGCTGCGCTCGATCATCCAGACCGTCCGCGGCAGTCTGGCGCGTGAATCGCGCGCCATGCTTGCAGCCGACGTGGTGATCGGCACCAATCGGCCGTGGACCCCCGATCTGCTCGCCGATCTGGAGAAGCGTCTGGAACAGGCGCCTGTTCGCGCGCGTCAGGAGACAATCGACGTCGCCACGATGGTGCGTCCCGCCGATGGGCAGGGCGCTGCGGTGGCGCGGATGGTGGAGCTGCGCGGCGTCGAGCCCGGTTTTCCCCTCTACGGCAAGGTGCTGCTCCAGGACGGACGTGAGTACACGCACGCGCTGATCGCCGATCACGGTGTGCTGGTGCGGCCCGAGCTCCTGACGCAGCTCGGATTGAAGGTCGGCGATCGGCTGATGATCGGCGGCCAGCCGTTCACGATTCGCGGGGTGATCGCACAGGAGCCCGGCCGCCGCGTCGGCGCGTTCAGCTTCGGCTCGCGGGCGATGGTCGACCTGCAGGACTTGAAGCGAACGGGACTGTTGTCGTTCGGCAGCCGCGCGAACTACCGCATTCTGCTCAAGGTCGATCAGTCGGGTGTCCGGCCTCTGGAGCGAGCCATCCGCTCCGCCTTCGCTTCGCGCTTCGTCGGCGTCAGTTCCTATCAGGGCGCGGAAGATCAGATCGGAGAAGATCTCACCCGCGCGGAAAACTATCTGAGTCTCGTCGGCTTCGTCATCCTGGTGCTCGGCGGCATCGGGGTGTGGAGCGTGACGCGGGTATTCGTGCGGCAGAAGATCCGCAGCGTGGCGATTCTCAAGTGTGTGGGCGCGACGACGCGGCAGGTGCTCGGCGCTTACGTCCTGCAGGTCGTGTTTCTCGGGCTCGCCGGCAGTGCCCTCGGTGTCGGACTGGCGCGCCTCGCGCTGAACGCGATTCCCGAACGCGTGGGCGCCGCGCTCGGGGCGACCACCTACTCGCTGACGCTCTCGGCCGTGTGGCAGGGAGTCGCCGTCGGCATGCTCGTCTCGCTGCTGTTCTCGCTCGTGCCGCTCCTCGAAGTCCGCCGGGTCAAGCCGCTCCTGCTGCTGCGCGGCGGCACGACCGCGGGATTGGGCGGACCCTCACCGCATCCGGCGTGGTGGACCGTGGCGGGGGTTCGATCGCGGCTCGCGGCAGCCGATCGCGTGCAGGTAGTGGCCGCAGTCCTGGTTACCGCGGCGCTGGTGGCCATTGCAGGCTGGCAGGCGGCATCGTTGCGCGTCGGCGCAATCGTCTGTGCCGGCTTTGCCGCGCTCGCCCTCGTTCTGCACTTCGTCAGCAGCGGCATCGTGCGGCTCGTGCGCCCTGTCGCTCGCGCACGCTCGTTTCCGCTGCGGCACGCCGTCCTGAGCCTCGCACGGCCGGGCAACCAGACGCGCGTGATTCTCCTTGCCGTCGGCATCGGCAGTTTCTTCGTCATCGGCGTTCGATCTCTGCAGGCCAACCTGCTGGAGCAGTTCGCGTTGGAGCTGGGTTCGAGCGGCGCCGACATGTTCCTGATCGAAATCCTGCCGCCGCAGGTGCCGGCGGTGCGGGCGTACCTCGACGCGCGTAAGGCGCCAGATTCCGGCACACCGCAGATGGTCCCGGTCATGCGCGCGCGCGTCACGGGCGTGAGAGGCCGCGACACCAACCTCGAGTCGTTCGAGGCGGTGCGCAGGCAGGGATCGCTGGGCCGCGAATACACCATCACCTATCGCGACCATCTGCAGCCGAACGAGAAGGTCATCAAGGGGGACTTCTGGGACTCCGCCTCGCCCGCGGCGGCCCCAGGCGAACACGAGACCGCGGAAGTCTCGATCGAAAAGAGCATCCACCAGCGCTTCAAGATCAACGTCGGCGACACGATGCGATTCGACATCGTCGGGCGCGCGATCGACGCGCGGGTCACGAGCGTGCGCCAGGTCCAGTGGGAAGACGCGCGCAGCGGCGGCTTCATGTTCGTGTTCCGGCCGGGACCGCTCGACAAGGCGCCGCAGACCTGGATCGGCATCCTCAAGGCGCCGGAGGATCCCGCCGAACGCGGGCGGTTCCAACGCGACCTGGTCGCGCAGTTCCCGAACGTCTCTGCGATAGACGTACGAGAAGTCCTGGCGACGATCAAGTCGGCCGTCGATAACGTCACCCTCGCCATCTCCATCGTCGGCGCGATTGCGCTCGCCAGCGGCATCCTCATTCTTGCCGGCGCGGTCGCCATGACGAAGTTCCAGCGCGTCTACGAGGCGGCCATTCTCCGCACACTCGGTGCGAGCACGCGAACCATCGGCGCGATGCTGGCGTTCGAGTACGGCGGCCTTGGGCTGCTCGCCGGAGCGGTCGGGGCGGCAGGCGCGCTTGGTTTGACGTGGTCGGTGTCGCGCTACGTGCTCGACATTCCATGGCATCCCGCGCCAGGACTCGCCGCGGCGGGCGCCGCGATCACGACGCTTCTCGTCGCGGTCGTCGGCGTGGCGTCTAGTTATGATGTGCTGCGGAAAAAACCGCTGGGCACGCTGCGCGCTGAATAGCGTCGGGCCGGTGAGGTTGCGAGTGTCAAGGGTGGGAGTTGACGATGATCACGCATGAGATTCTCGGCGACGACATGCAAGCCGTCGTTCTGTCGATCGGCGTTGGCGACGTTGTCCGCGCGGAAGCGGGGACGTTGATGTACATGACCGAGGGCGTCGAGATGGACGCCAGGATGGAGGGCGGGCTGCTCGGCGGGTTGAAGCGCAAGCTGCTCGCCGGCGAGAGTCTCTTCATCACGTATTTCAAGGGCGCGACAAACGGATCGAAGGTGGCGTTTGCCGGTCCGTATCCGGGGAAGATCATCCACGTCTCCTTGGCAGGCCAGACGCTGCTGTGCCAACGCGACGCGTTTCTGTGTGCGACCGGCGACATCGACCTGAGTATCGCGTTCACACGCCGGCTCGGCGCCGGGTTCTTTGGCGGCGAGGGATTCATCCTGCAGAAAATGGAAGGGCGGGGCGAGCTCTTCATTCACAGCGGCGGCACCATCGTCGCCTTCGAGTTGAAGGCTGGCGAGCGGCTGCGCGTCGACACCGGATGTCTCGTGGCGCTCGACTCGACGGTCGATTACGACATCACGCGCGTCGGCGGGATCAAGACGAGCCTGTTCGGCGGCGAAGGGCTGTTTTTCGCCTCGCTGACCGGCCCCGGGCGCGTGTGGCTGCAGACGCTGCCGTTCTCGCGGCTGGCCGAGCGGATCCACTCCGCGTACCGGTCGGACCGCGAGGACGTCAAACGCGATTTCGGCGGCGCCCTGGGCAAAATCGGCGACCTGATTGGCGGTGAATGAGCCGCCGCGAGTCTAACGACGGTGCGCAAGCCTTCCGGAAACGGTCCTCGTCCCTCGATCCTTCGATGCCCCGGCTTTCGGACAGTGATAAGATGACAGTTTAGGTTCCCCGGGAGAGAGACGGTAATGGACACGTCGACCTACAAGGAAGCGCTGATCAGGAAGCGCGCCGAAATCCTGGCTGCGGGCGGTGGCGTCAAGCCGTTGCAAGAGACGATGAGCGACGTGAACTCCCGCCAGGGGGATCTCGCCGATCAGGCCAGCGGCAACAACGAAGTCCACATCCAGCTCAAACTCAAGCAGACCGACGCCAAGATCCTGCAGGCGATCGAGGAAGCGCTGCGGCGGATCGAAAAGGGCACCTACGGCATCTGCCGCGACTGCGGCGAAGAGATCGCGCCGGCGCGCCTGAATGCCATCCCGTGGACGCGCGTCTGCATCACCTGCAAGGAAAAACAGAGCGCGTGAAACCGGCCGAACTGCTCGAGCTGCTGCGCGAGTTCTACCGCGAGAAGTCCGCCCTGCGCGCCCGCCACGTCGCCGGCGCGCGCCTGGTGGGGGACTACAACTTCAACAATACCTATCAGTACGTAATCAATCGCGAAGACGTCCATCTCGCGTGGCTGCGCGATGCGATTGCCGATCTCGGCGGAACCGCGGACGACGCGCCCGAGCCGAAAGTCAACTTCACCGGTTCCAACGCCTTGCGCTTGATCTTCACCGAAGACAGCAAGCAGGCGCAGGCGTTCGTCGATCGCTGGCGCGATCGGATCGAGCAGATTACCAACGCCCGTCACAAGACGATGCTGCGCCTGATGCTCGGCGAGGTGCTCGAACAGAAGCGCTTTTTCGACCTCGCGCTCGCCGGCCGCCAGGATCTCCTCGGCCGCCGCGCCGACGGCATGGGGACGCCGGGCAAGGTGCTGGCGACGCGGTGGGTAGGGGGAGAGAAGTAGGTTGGTAGGCAGTAGCCAGTAGGC
>JBKPSE010000271.1:0-2935 GCA_046765855.1 Acidobacteriota bacterium
ACCTCCATCAGCGCATCGTCCACCACGACGGCAAAGTTGTAGGCGGGACGTCCGTCCGATCGCACGAGCACGGGATCGCCAATCACGTCGGTGTTGAAGGTGACCTCGCCGCGGACGATGTCGAGGAACGAGACGTCGATGTGCTCGGGGATGCGGAACCGCACCACGCCGCGCTCGCCGGACTCGATGCGGCGCCGCGCTTCCTCGGGGGTGACCGAGCGGCAAGTGCCTGCGTAGCGCGGCGGACGTCCGGCCGCGAGCATCGCGCGCCGATCCGCCTCGAGCTTCTGCGGCGCGCAGAAGCAGTAATAGGCGTGGCCGCCGGCGAGCAGCTCGTTGGCGTACGAGGTGTAGAGATGCAGCCGTTCGGATTGCCGATACGGTCCGCAGCCGCCGCCGACGTCGGGCCCCTCGTCCCACTCGAGACCGAGCCAGCGAAGATCGTCCAGAATGCTTTCCTCGGACTGCTTCGTCGATCGCTCGGCGTCGGTGTCTTCGATGCGAAGGATGAACGTACCGTCGTTGCCGCGGGCGAGCAGCCAGTTGAAGAGCGCGGTGCGCGCGTTGCCGACATGCAGCTGGCCGGTCGGGCTCGGCGCAAAGCGTACTCTCATCGCGCAACCCGGGCTCGGCCGCGCAACCCGGCTGGGCCGGTCGCGGGCGCTCCTGAGCCCATCCCCGATCGGTCGCAGGCGCGCCGCGCGCGCGTTGCTGTCTGTCGACGAGCACCGCTCACGGCTGGCTCCTGATCAGCGCGACCGCGTGCGCGGCGATCGCCTCGCCGCGGCCAATGGCATCGACGCCTTCGTTGGTCTTCCCCTTGATGCTCACGCGATCGCGATCGATGCCGACCGCATCTGCGACGCGCGCACGCATCGCCTCAATCGCATCTTTGATCTTTGGACGCTCGAGAATCACGGTGAGATCCAGGTTGCTGATGGCGAATCCGGCGTCGCGCACCATGCGCGCCGCTTCGCAGAGCAGCGCGATGCTGTCGGCCCCTTTCCACTTCGCATCGCTGTCGGGAAAATGGCGGCCGATGTCGCCGAGCGACGCGGCGCCGAGAATCGCGTCCGTGGCCGCGTGGCAGGCGACGTCGCCGTCCGAGTGCGCCAGCGCGCCTTTGTCGAAAGGAATGGTGACGCCGCCGATGATCAGCGGACGCCCGTCGACCAGTCGGTGAAGATCGTAGCCGGTGCCGATCCGCTGCGTCGCCGCCACCGCGCCGGTGCGCTGCCGCGCGGCGACCAGATCGTCTTCCGTCGTGATCTTCACGTTTCCCGGGTCTCCCTCGACCACATGTACTTGATAGCCGGCGCGTTCGGCAAGCGCCGCTTCATCGGTCGCCTCCACGCCGCTGCGTCCCAAGTCCACGGCTTTCGCGAGCACGTCGCGGCGGAAGCCCTGAGGTGTCTGCGCGAGATAGATCGCGTCCCGCGGGATCGTGTCGACGATCACTCCGGCGCTCACCTTCTTCACCGTGTCGCGCGAGGCGATCGCGGCGATCGCCGCGCCGTGTGCCGCCGCCGCGTCGATCGTCCTGTCGATCAAGGCGGCGCTCACGAACGGCCGCGCCGCGTCATGGATCAAGACGATATCGGCGGATCGGCTGACCTGGTCGAATGCGTTCGCGACCGAATCCTGCCGCCGTCGTCCGCCTTTGGCGACACGAAGCGAGGCGACACGTTCGCCGTTCAGGCCGGCGATGCCCAAGTCCGTCTGCTCCGGCGGCAGGACGACCACGACCTCCGTAACGCGCGGATGGTCGAGAAACGCCGTCACGCTGTACTGGAGCATGGAGCCGCCGCCGATGTCGAGCAGTTGCTTGGGCTTTGCCGCGCCGAGCCGGCGGCCCGCGCCCGCTGCCGCAATGATCGCCGTCACCTGCATGGGCAAACGCCGATTATAAGCGGGGGTCAGGTCTGCAAATCTGCCGTCCCTGGGGTCAGGTCTGCAAACCGGCACTATCGGGGGTCAGGTCTGTAAAACTACCCGTGAAGGGTCAGGTCTGGGACCCAGATCTGGCACCGGCAACGGCCGATTTGCAGACCTGACCCCAGTTCCGGGCAATTTGCAGACCTGACCCCCGTGGGGTGGGGTCAGGCGGCGGCGCCGGCGACGACGTCGCGGACGGACGCGGCGAATTCACGGACGGCTTCGCGCGGCACAGCGGTGGTCTCGATCGGATCGTGGACGATCACCCGCACGTGGCCCGGCCGGACCATCAGCTGGCCGCGGAACATGACATGACGGCTGCCGACGACGGTGATCGGGACTACCGGCAGCCCCGCCTGCAGCGCTACGACGAACGAACCGCCCTTGAACCGGCCGACGGTCCCGTCAGTGCTCCGCGTCCCTTCCGGAAAGACGATCAACGAGTGCCCCGCCGCGACCAGACGCTGCATCATGCGGAGGACGCCCGCGCCAGGCTTCGCGCGATCGACGAGGACGTGGCCGGTGCGGTGCAGATGCCAGCCCAGGAACGGAATCCTGCCGAGCGACTCCTTGGCGATGATGCGCAGCTGAAACGGCAGGGACACGAACAGGATCGGGATGTCGTAGATGCTCTGGTGGTTGGCGGCAAAAACGTAGCTGCGGGAACGATCGAGACGCTCGAGCCCTTCGATCTCCACGCTCACGCCCGTCGTCTTGAGAATGAGCCATGACCAGGCACGCGCGCACTTGTGGCCGAAATTGCCGCGCCGATCGACGATCGTCGACAGCAGCGAGACGCTGCCGAGCGCGACCGTGTAGAGGCTAATCGCCGGAATCAAATAGAAGACGGTCCGCCACCAGTGAAGAGGCTTCGCCATTCGTCATTTGGCGTTCGTCATCTTCACCGGCGCAGGCGTCACCACCGACGCTGCCGCCGCAGCGGCCGCACCCGGCGCGGCCACGGCCGCGGGCGATTCGATGTATCTGCCAAAGATCATCT
>JBKPSE010000272.1:0-6733 GCA_046765855.1 Acidobacteriota bacterium
CGTCACCACCAGGCGATCCGGCGCGACCTGATTGGCGAGCCGGTTGACGAGATGGATCTCCGTGGCCACCGCCCACACCGAACCTTTCGGGCTCGACTTGACCGTCTCGATGATCTTCTCGGTGGACCCACTGACGTCGGCGGCCTGGACGACGTCGAACGTGCATTCGGGATGCGCAATCACCTTGCCGCCGGGATACTTCTTCCGGAACGACTCGATCTGCGCCACGGTAAACCGCGTGTGGACCGAGCAGTGTCCTTTCCACAGGATCAACTTCGCCTCGGCGGCCTGCTGCACGGTAAGACCGCCGCCCACTTCGTGTGGATCCCAGACGACCATCCTGTCGAGCGGTACCCCCAGTTTGTAGCCGGTGTTGCGTCCCAAGTGCTGGTCGGGAAGCATCAACAGCTTTTCACCCTGGGCCCACGCCCAGCTCATCACCGCCGCCGCGTTGGTGGACGTGCAGACGACGCCGCCGTGCTTTCCGACGAACGCTTTGATGGCGGCGGACGAATTGATGTAGGTGACGGGAACGATCGAGCCAACGTCGACGCCCATGTCGGCCAGCTCGCGCCACGCGATTTCCAACTGATCCTCCGCAGCCATGTCGGCCATGGAGCAGCCGGCGGCGAGGTCCGGCAGCATCACTTTCTGATTCGGTCCGCGGAGGATGTCCGCGCTTTCCGCCATGAAGTGGACGCCGCAGAACACGACGTACTCCGCGCCATGACGGGTCGCTGCCGCGCGCGCCAGCTTCAGCGAGTCGCCGGTGAAGTCGGCGAACTTGATGACTTCGTCGCGCTGATAGTGGTGGCCGAGAATGACGAGGCGGTCGCCGAGCGTGCGCTTGGCCGCAGCGATGCGCGCATCCATCTCGTCGTCCGAGAGGCGGAGGTAGCGGTCCGGCAGCGGCTGCCGCTCGCCGATGCTCTCCCTTTCCACCTGCGTCAGGAGCTTAATGTCCATACTCGACTGAAGCCTGCAATTCCGCATCCGGCCCCGTGATCACGTTGTACAACGTGTCGCGCTCGTAAGGCTCGCGGCCCGCGTTGCGGATGAGCCGGCGAATGGCCGAAGTGGTCATGCCTTCCGGCGTCTTCGAGCCGGCCATGTGGTAAATCTGCTCTTCCTGCACAGTGCCGTCGAGGTCGTCGGCGCCGAACCACAGCGCGAGCTGTGCCGTTTCGACGCCTGTCGCGATCCAGAACGCCTTGATGTGCTCGACGTTGTCGAGCATCAGCCGCGCGACCGCATGGACGCGCAGCGTTTCGACCGCACTCGGCGCCGGCAGCTTGCGCATCTGGTTGTTGTCGGGATGAAACGCGAGCGGAATGAACGCCTGCAGGCCGCCGGTGTCATCCTGCAGCGCCCGCGCGCGCAGCATGTGATCGACCCGCTCTTCGAACGTCTCGATGTGGCCATACAGCATCGTGATGTTCGTGCGCATCCCGAGCCGGTGCGCGAGCCGATGGATCGAGAGATACCGATCGGCGCCGCACTTGTCGTCGCAGATCTTCTTGCGCACGCGCTCGGCAAAGATCTCCGCGCCGCCGCCGGGTAGAGAATCGAGACCGGCGTCCTGCAGCTCGCGCAGCACCTGCTCGTCGCTCTTCCCATACAGATCCGCGAAGAAGGCAATCTCGACGGCGGTGAAGCACTTCAAGTGGATCTCGGGGCGGATCCGCTTGAAGCCGCGCAGCATCTCGGTGTAGTAGGAAAACGGCAGCTCCGGGTGAAGGCCATTGACGACGTGGACTTCGGTGAGGGGCTGGCCGGAGCGCTGCCGAAGCTTCTCCCAGGTCTGCTCGAGCGACAGCGTGTAGGAGCCCGGATCGCCGGGCCGCAGGCGCGCGAACGAGCAGAACAGGCAGCTCGCGACGCAGACATTGGTCGCCTCGAGCCGGATATTGAAGTTGTAGTAGGTGCGCGCAGCGTGGCGACGCTCGCGCTCACGATTCGCGAGCCAGCCGAGCGCAAGTGTGTCCGGACAGCGGAAGAGCGCGACGCCGTCATCGAACGACAGACGCAGTCCCGCCTCGCGCTTCCGCGCGATGTCGCCGAGGCCGGCCCGCTCGATTCGCTGCAGCACGACTCTCGATCTTACTACGGTGTATACTCACGTGTTCGATCTCCGGGCGGTCAAGCGAAGTGGGTGTGAAGCCCACGCGGTGCCGCCACTGTAAGCGGGGAGTCTGCCCTCAGAACAGCCACTGTCCCGCCCGCGTGCTGCGACGCAGCGCCAAGGCGAATGGGAAGGCGAGGGCGGGCAACGATCCGCGAGCCAGGATACCTGGCTGCCCGGGCCTATTCACCAGCCAACGGCGCGTGAGCACGCCGTAAGGAGGTCCGTAGTGCAGCTTCTCGCTCTTTCTCTGTTCCTTTCCCTCTCCGCCCCCGTCACCGGTGTCGTCGTCGATCCCTCGGGACGGCCGATTCCGCGCGCGACGGTCAGCATCAGCTCGTCCAGTGGAGCCCCCGCGAGTTCGGTCTTCACCGACGCCGACGGAATGTTTCGATTCGACAACGCTCCCGACGGGTGCCGCGTTCAGGTTGCGCTGACGGGGTTCCAGGCGGCGACCGCCGAATGCGGGAGCGGTGTGCCGCTGAAGATTACGCTGGCGTTGTCGCCGGTGGCGGAATCGATCGTCGTCTCGGCGACGCGCACCGAGGCGCCGGCGAGTCAGGTAGGCAATGCCCTCACCGTCTTCGACGCGGCGGAGATCGAACGGCGGCAGGAGCCGCTGCTCGCCGACCTGATTCGCGAAGCGCCCGGCGCGGTCGTCGTGCGCAGCGGCGCGCCTGGAGCGGTGACCTCGCTGTTCGTGCGCGGCGGCGAGAGCAATTACACCAAGGTGCTGCTCGATGGCATCCCGCTGAACGAGCCCGGGGGCACCTTCAATCTGAGCAACGTCACGACCGAGAACCTCGAGCGGGTGGAATTCGTGCGCGGTGCCAATTCGGCGATCTACGGATCGGACGCGATGACCGGCGTGCTGCAGCTGCTGACCCGGCGCGGCACGACGGACAAGCCGCAGGCGCGGGTGACGTTCGAGGGCGGCAGCTTCGCGACAGCGCGCGGATCGGCGGGGGTCTCGGGGCGCAGCGGCCGTGTGGACTATGCCGCGGACGCGGCGGGACTCACCACGGACAACGAAGTCGCCAACAACCGGTTCCGTAATCTGACGCTCTCGGGCTCCGCCGGCATCCCGCTGTCGCGCACGGCGACGCTGCGTGCCATCGCACGGACCGAGCGCGGCAAGGCCGGTGTCCCCGGCCAGACGGCATTCGGCGCGGGGGACACCGACGCGTTCTTCGAGCGCCACGACGGGACGTTCGGCGTGTCGTTCGACCAGAACCAGGGGCTGCTGCACCAGCGCGCCGCCTATGGTCTGGCGATCTCGCATCAGACGTCGGCGAACGCCGGCAACGACGCGCCCTACACGCCGTCGTTCGAGGGGCGGAGCGCGCCGTTTGAATTCTCGGACTTTCCCTATGACAGCCGCACGCGGTTGCGCCGCCATCACGCGAGCTATCAGCTCGATCGGACGATCGGAGGCCAGGCAGCGGGCACACACGTCGAAACCGCGCTGATCGACTGGGATGGCGAGCGAGCCGACCTGCGTGACGCGCTCGCCGGCACCTCGGTGCCCGCATCCAGGGACAACGTGGGCGTCACGCTCCAGCACCAGGCACTGTGGCCGCGCGTGTTCGTCACCGCGGGCGTCCGCTTCGAGCACAACGACAGTTTCGGCAACACGACGGTGCCGCGGGTGTCGAGCGCGGTGTACGTGCGCAAGAGCACCGGCGCGCTGGGCACCACGCGCGTCAGCATGAGTGCCGGCCTCGGGATCAAGGAGCCGACGATTCTGCAATCGTTCAGCCCGTCGCCGTTCTTCCAGGGCAACCCGGATCTGCTGCCGGAGCGGACGCGCGCGTTCGAAGTTGGGGTGGAGCAGCGCTTCGCGGCCGACCGCGCACGTGTGAACGCTACCTGGTTCGACAACCGCTACCGGAACATCATCTCGCTGCGCACGGATTTCTTCACCTTCCACGCGCAGTACTTCAACATCGGCCTCACGACGGCGCGAGGCGCAGAACTGAGCGGCGATGTCGTGCTCGCCTCGGGGTTCCGCGCCCGCGCCGGTTACACGTTCACCGATTCGGAAATCGAAGAAAGCGAAGCGAGCAATCCGGTCTTTCTTCCGGGGAACTGGGCATTCCGCCGGCCGCGCCACTCAGGGTTTGCCGGCGTGTCCTGGAACGGATCGCGCGCGTCACTCGATCTTTCCGGTTCGATCGTCGGACGGCGAGTGGACAGCGATTTCTCATCGCTCGTCCCTGCCATCACCGAGAACGACGGCTATGGGCTCTGGGACGCTCGCGCTTCCTACCGCGTGACGCGAATGCTGTCTCTGACCGGCGCCATCGACAATCTGACCGGCAGCGATCACATGGATCCGCTCGGGTATCCGGTGCTCGGACGCGCGGCGCGTGCCGGCGTACGGCTCCGCTTCTAGCGCCGAGCGGTCCGCTGTGAGGCCCTGGCATTAGCATGCTGTCCGCTACCGACCTGTGGTTCGGCTACGACGCCGCACAGCCGGTGCTGCGCGGCGTCAGCGTCGCCGTTCCACGCGCCGGGATCGTCGCCATTCTCGGGCCCAACGGCTCGGGCAAGACGACACTGCTGCGCCTGCTGGCCGGCACGCGGCAACCGCAGCGCGGCCTCGTCACACTCGACGGCGCGCCGTTGTCACGACTGTCGCGCGGCGAGCTGGCGCGGCGGATGGCAGTCGTGCCGCAGGAGACGCAGCTCGCCTTCGATTACACGGTCGGGGAAGTCGCGATGATGGGGCGCTACGCGCACCTGGGACCGTTCGCGATCGAGGGCCCCGGCGATGTGGCGATCGTCGACGAGTCGCTGGCGTCGACGGGAACGCTGCACTTGAAGGATCGCGGCTTCGCGACGCTCAGCGGCGGAGAGAAACAGCGCGTCGTCATCGCTACCGCGCTGGCGCAGCTCTCGCACCGTCAGATACAGGAACGCGATGGATACCTGCTGCTCGACGAACCGACCGCGTCGCTCGACCTCGCGTATCAGTTCGAGATCGCGGCGCTGCTGAAGCGGCTGCACGACGAAGGCGGCGTCGCCATCGTCGTCTCGACGCACGATCTCTCGCTCGCGGGGGCATTGTGCGACCGCGTCGTGCTGATCAGGGACGGACGGATCGTCGCCGACGGAACGGTGGATGCGGCGCTGACGCCGGCGAACGTTCGCAAGGTCTACGGCGTCGACGTCGAGGTCGTGCATCACGCGTCCGGGCGCCGCGTGGTGATTCCGACGGGACGAGCGGCCGAGGAACGTGCGTGAGCCTGCAACGGCGCTTCATCCGCACCACCCTGGCCTTCGCGGCGCTGCTGCTGATCACGCTGCTGCTCGCGCCCTTGATAGGGCCGACGCGCATCGACCTGCGCCGCGTCTTCGATTTTTCCATCCCGTTCGCCGACAACACCGACGCGCAGATCTTCTTTATCGCGCGGCTGCCGCGGACGCTCGCCGGCGCCATCGTCGGCGCCCTGTTTGCCGCCGCCGGGGTCGTGTTCCAGGGGCTGCTGCGCAACGCGCTGGCGACGCCGTTCACCCTCGGGGTCTCGACCGGCGCCGCGCTGGGGGCGATCCTCGCCATCTCGTTCAACTGGTCGATCGCCGTGCTCGGGATCTCGGCCGTGCCGGTTGCCGCCTTCGCCGGGTCACTCGCCGCCGTCGCCATCGTCTATGCGCTGGCGCAGGCGAGACATCGCGGACTCTCGACGACGGTGCTGCTCCTTGCCGGCGTGACGATGAACGCGTTCTTCTCGGCGATGATCCTATTCGTGCAGTACTTCGCCAGCTTCGCGGACGTCTATCGCACGCTGCGCTGGCTGATGGGCGACCTTGACGTGAGCAGCTACGAGCCCATCATCGCCGCGCTGCCCGCCGTCGCGATCGCCTTTGCGGTGTTCGCGTGGCTCGCCCGTCCTCTGAACCTCCTCACGCTCGGTGCGGACAGCGCGGAGTCGCGCGGCCTCGACGTCGCGCGCGCGCAGCGGACGGCCTTCTTCAGCGCGTCGCTGGCGACCGGAGCTGCGGTTTCGATTGGCGGTCCGATTGGATTCATCGGCATCATCATTCCGCACCTGGTCCGGCTGCTGGTCGGGCCCGATCACCGGCTGGTGCTCCCGGCCGCCACCTTTTTTGGCGCCGCGTTCCTCGTCGCGTGCGACGTGGTCGCGCGCACCATCCTCGCGCCGGTCGAGCTTCCCGTCGGCATCATCACCGCGCTCATCGGCGGACCGTTTTTTCTATGGCTGCTGCTAAGAAAACGCTAGCTCCACTCCTTGTCGCGACGCTCTTTTGTGTGCTGAGGGTCGCGCGCCCCACGCTGTCGCAGACGCAGGGTTCCACTGTTCCCCGCCGCATCATCAGCCTCGTTCCCGCGGTGACCGAAATGCTCTACCAGATCGGCGCCGGCTCGCGCGTCGTCGCTGTCAGCAGCTACGACAACTATCCGCCGGAAGTCCGGAAGCTGCCTGACGTCGGCGCGCTTCTCGATCCGAACGTCGAGCGCATTCTCTCGCTCACCCCCGACCTCGTCGTCGTTTATGGCAGCCAGGACGAGTTGAAGCGGCAGCTGTCGCGCGCCGGCATCGCCATCTTCGATTACCGGCATGCGGGGCTGGCCGATGTGACCAGCAC
>JBKPSE010000273.1:0-4450 GCA_046765855.1 Acidobacteriota bacterium
GTCATGCCGGTTCGCCGTGCGCGTAAACGCGCCGGGGATGCCCACGAAAGGACGGGCGATTACGCGGCCGACGTTCATACCTTTGCCGACCATCTCGTACGCGATCTCGCAGATTCGATACAGCTCCGCAATCGGGATGACGTCCTCGTGGGCAGCGATTTGAAACACGCTGTCGGCCGACGTATAGACGATGGGAGCTCCCGTCCGCACGTGCTCGGGACCGAGCTCGTCGATGATCACTGTTCCCGACGCGGCGTAGTTGCCGATGGTCTTGCGCCCGATTCGCCGCTCGAATTCCTCGATGACCTCACGAGGGAAGCCGTGGGGAAACGTGGGAAACGGCCGGTCGAGGATGATGCCGGCGAGCTCCCAGTGCCCGGTGACGGAATCTTTGCCGGCCGATTTTTCGGCCATGCGTCCGTAGGCGCCGAGGGGCGCCGCCGCGCGCGCCATCCCTTCCACGTTGGCCACGTGCGCAAGGCCGAGCGAGCGCAGCGCCGGCAGCCGCAGTGGAACGCGCCGCGAAATGTTGCCGATGGTGTCGCTGCCGCGATCTCCGTAAGCATCCGCGTCCGGAAGCGCGCCGACACCGACGCTGTCAAGAACGGTGAGAAAGACTCGCTCGATCAGAACGTGGGAACCTCAGGACCCGAGAACCGCGAGAACGTCGTTCAACGTCGTCTCGCGCTCGCCGGCGGCGTGAATCCAGCGTAGGTTAGGCTCTTTCCGGAACCAGATCAACTGCCGCCGCGAGTACTGCCTGTTCTCGCGCACGATCAGTTCCCGCGTCGCCGCTACACGCCGGACGCCGTGCAGGTGCTCGAGCGCCTGCTTGTAGACGAGCCCCGTGAACGGGAGCGCGGTTTCCGGGACGCCGTGCGCCAGCAGACCGCGGATCTCGTCGAGCAGCCCCTGCTCGAACTGCTTGTCGACGCGGCGTTGCACGCGGGCGGCAGTTTCGTCCGGCGCAATCTGCAGTGCGAAGGTTGTGAAGTCATACTCCGGCAGCGGCGGCGCGGTCGCGGCAAAGTGTTCGGTGAGCGGACGTCCGGTGAGAATCCACACTTCGAGCGCGCGAACCACGCGCTTCACATCCGCGGGCTGGATACGATCGGCAGACGGCGCATCGACACTGGCGAGCCAGCGATGCAGCGCAGCGTGGCCGCGGCGGTCGGCGACGCGCTCGAGGCGCCGCCGCAGCGCCTCGTCGCGGCCTGGTCCTTCGAACAAACCGCGCGTCAGGGCACGATAGTAAAAGCCCGTTCCGCCCACGACAATCGGCAGCCTGCCGCGCGCACTAATCGCGCGGATCACCGCTGCCGCGTCGCGTGCGTAGCGCGCGGCTGAGTACTCTTCGGTGGGGTCGATGATATCGACCATGTGATGCGGAATGCCGCGCTGTTCGGCGGGCGGCACCTTGTCGGTGCCGATGTCGAACCCGCGATAGACGGCGGTGGAATCACAGCTGACGATCTCGCCGTTCAGCCGCTCGGCGAGTGCGAGACCGAGCGCGCTCTTGCCCGTCGCGGTTGGGCCGACGATGGCGACGAGTCTGCGGGTCAGCCCGCCCACGAACGGACGAGCACGTAAATCGCCAGCGCGGTGAGCACGGCAAAGAGGCCGATCTGCTGCGTCCGCGTCGGCACTAGTGGCCGCCGCCGCCGGGCGGCGTCTCGTTGTAGTAGAAGATCACCGTCATGACCATGCGGTCGTCCGGGTAGTCGGCGGGCAGCGGCACCGTAGGGTTCGATGTCTTGATCGCGTTGAACGCGGCCTTGGTGAAGGCGTCGATCTCCGACGGCTGCAGCACGATCAGATCGGTGATCGCGCCATCTTTGTGGATGGTGAAGCGGATCACCGTATGCCCGTGCAGCGCCATCGCCGCATAGGGAATCAGCCAGTTGCGATAGACCTGGGCGCGGAACCGCCGCAGCCACGATCCGAAATCGACGCCCTTGCTGTCGAACTGGAACGACGGACCGTAGCTGCCGCCTCCCTGTTCGTTGCGCAGGCTCTCACCCTGTGAGTACTTCTGAACGTTTCGAATCGCGTCGCTGAGGAGACCCGGCGCGCGGTTCTCCATTATCGGATTGCGATTCGGCTCGTTGCGCGCGATCGTCGCCTGCGGCGATGCCGGCAACGCCATCGCGTTCGGATCAGAGCGCGGCGGCGCCGTCGGCTCCGCCGAAGGTTGCGGCTGCGGCGGACCGGCGTCGGCGATGACTTTCTCCGGCGTTCTGCCGCGCGACGCCGGCGTGTCATTGAGCGGCCGCATCACGCGCTCACGTGTCTGCGCCGTATGACTCTCGTCGGACAGCACGCGCGGCTTCTCGGGCAGGCGCTGCATCTCGACCCTCGGCGTGGCGAACGCGAACTGCATGTGATCCTGCAGCTGGTCGCGCTGCTTGCGCTGCTCTTCGAGCTTCGCCAGGCGCGCGGCCTCAGCCGCCTTCACGAACGGCAGTCTGGGATAGAGGATCAGCCCGATCACGATCAGCAGATACGCGATGATCGTCAGCAGCGTCTGCTCGAGCCGCGTCAGCGGCCGATCGAGCAGCGGCGTATCCGGCCGGCGATCCTCAAAGTCGAAGTACATCAGGGACTTAGCGATTATAACCCGCTACGCGCGGGTCGCGACGTACAGATAGACGATCCCCAGGCTGAGCGGGACGGCGCGAACGTCGCGGAATCCCTGTGAAGAAATGGTGGCAGCGAACTCGTGCGGCGGCGGAAAGGCGCCGACCGACGCCGGCAGATACGAGTACGCGCTGTCGTGGTGCGAGACGAGTCTGCCCAGACGCGGCAACACCGCGCGGAAATACCACCGGTAAAGCTGCCGAACCCCGGGGACGATCGGCTCGCCAAACTCGAGGATCGCGAGGCGTCCGCCAGGCTTGAGCACGCGCGCCACTTCCGCCAGCGCGGCCTGTGGCTGGACAACGTTGCGGATCCCGAACCCGATCGTCGCCGCGTCCGCCCAGGCGCCGCGCACCGGGATATTGATCGCGTCACCACGTACGAGCGTCACCCGCCGTTCGAGCTGTTCGCCGCGCACCTTGTGCTTTCCGCGTTGCAGCATCGCCGCCGAAAAATCGACGCCGATCACGCGGGCCTCCGCCGCCCCGCGCACGGCGGCAATCGCCAGATCCGCGGTGCCGGTGCACAGATCGAGGATGCGCGGGTGCGGCGGCAGCGCCAGCGCAGCGATCGTCCGCGCCCGCCAGCGCCGATCGAGGCCGGCGCTCAGGAAGTGGTTGAGAAAGTCGTAGCGCGCGGCGATGGCGTCGAACATCGCGGAGATGCGCTGCGGGGATTTGTCGACGACGGCCGGCACGCAGTCCGATCTTACTTCGCTTGCAGCTCTGCCATTCTCGCGCTAGGATCCAACTCGCGCGTGGAGGTCGACATGGTGTCCCGGTTCTGCACTCGCGTGGTCTGCCTGCTGATCTGTGCATGTCTCGCTCTCGTGGGGTGCGGAGGCGGGTCGACACCAACAACCCCCAGCACACCGGTCAGCCCGTCGCCCGCGACACCGACGCCTCCCAGCCCACCCGCCAATACGTGGTCTGCCGCGGGACAAGTGAGAGTGGTTGGTACCGGCACCCCCGTGCCGGGCGCGACCGTGGCTCCTGACTGGTCGCTTGCAGCAGTCACCGCCGATGCCGACGGCAATTACATCGTGGGGGACGTCGCCAATCCACCATTTTCCCCCTACATGCTCAGTGTGTCGGCGCCGGGGATGATCACGCACGATGCATGGATCACTTGGGCGCGGGGCGCACGAACCGGAGTCAATATCGATCTCATCCGCGACGCGCCGCCGTTTTCGATGGATTTCTACCGCGAGATGGTGCGCGGCACCTATGACGACGCACGCGCGCCATGGCCGAACCGCCGCTGGATGACGGCCCCGAGCTTCTACATCCGCACAGTTGCGTCCGACGGCCGGCCGCTCGAACCGGAGGTCGTCGCCGTGACTATCGATGCGTTGAGGCGCGCCGTCCCGGGGTTCACGGGCGGGCGTTATACCGCCGCAGCGATTCAAACAGGAACCGAGGTGCGCGAAGCGGCGGCGGACTGGATCAACGTCGACTTCAAACGCGAGCGAGGTGCTGACGTGCCGTGCGGCACTTCTTACATCGGGAACAATCCCGGTACGATTACGCTGTATCTCGACGTCTGCGACTGCGGCAGCATCAAGGTCCCGGGGGAGGTGACGATGCACGAGGTCGGCCACGCGATGGGGTTCTTCCACGTGTCCGATCGCAAGAGCTTGATGTATCCGCAGGCCTCGTACGGCTGTCCGGCAGGCTCGTTGTCCGCTGCCGAAGCGTACCACGCGTCGGTGGCGTACTCGCGCCCGCGTGGCAACACGGATCCCGACCACGATCCCTCATCCGGCGCCGCGCTCGCGGCGGCGGCGATGTCAGGGCCGCTCGTGCGTTGACGC
>JBKPSE010000274.1:0-7731 GCA_046765855.1 Acidobacteriota bacterium
GTACCGGGTTCGTCAGTTTCGGCTTTGGCCTGTTCGAGACGCCGGTGTATCGCGAGATTGATTTCCCGTCCATAGACAGTGGCTTCGCGGTGAACCGTCGTCTGCAGGTCGGCATGACGGTCCCGTACTTCCACGCCAATGAGGTCGGCGGTCCGTTGTCGCGCGGCTTTGGCGATGTCTATCTGAATGCGAAGTACCAGCTGCGCGCGCCGACGCAGGAGAAGCTGGGAATCGGGCTGATTCCCATGGTCGAAGTGCTGAGCGTGGCGCCGCCGTCTGGCGGCGGACGGGTGCAGTGGGCGCTGCCGGTCAGTATCGAGAAGCAGGCGTCCGGCTGGCGCGCGATGGGCAGCGGCGGTTACTTCTCGCGCGGCGCGCTGTTCGCCGCGGGCGCGCTGGAAGTGGAGCTCTCGAAGCGGGCGTGGGCAACCGGATCGCTCAGCCACTCGTACTCGACGCGGACCGACGAACTGAGCGCCGCGCTCGGATTGCACAAGGCGCGTACCGATCTGGCCGGCGGTCTGACGTTCGCGGTCCGCCCCGACGTTGCGTTCTACGGCAGTCTCGGGCGCACGGTTTCGGCGCACGACGCCAACAGCGCGACGATGATCTTCTCCGCGGGCGTCTCCCTGGGCGTCACCCGCCCCGTCCGCTGAAAACTGGGACAGGTCCAGTTTCCGGATCTCGGAAACCGGGACAGTCCCAGTTTTCAGTAAACTCAGCGGGCGATGGCGTTGACGCCGGGCACCCGCCTCGGGCCCTACGAAATCCTCAGTCCCCTCGGATCCGGCGGGATGGGGGAGGTCTACAGAGCGCGCGACACGCGCCTGCAGCGGACGGTGGCGATCAAGGTCCTGCCCGCGCACGTCCTGTCCGATCCCGGGTTGCGCGCGCGCTTCGAACGCGAAGCGCGCACCATCTCCAGCCTCGATCATCCCAATATCTGCGTACTGCACGACGTCGGACGCGAGGCAGATCTCGAGTACCTGGTCATGCAGCACCTGGACGGCGAGACTCTGGCGGCCCGGCTCGCCCGCGGACCGCTGACGCTTGCCGAGGCTCTCAGGTACGGCGCGGATATCGCATCGGCTCTCGACAAGGCGCATCGCGCCGGCGTGCTGCACCGCGACATCAAACCCGGAAACGTCATGCTGGTGAAGTCTTCCGGCATCACCTCCGCGAAGCTGCTCGACTTCGGCCTCGCCAAGACGGTCGGATCCGATGACCTCGGCGGCGTTGGCGGCGCGCCGGCGACCGCGACATCGCCGTTGACGGGTCGCGGCACGATCCTCGGCACGCTGCTCTACATGTCGCCGGAGCAGCTCGAAGGCGGCGAGTTGGACGGACGCAGCGACATCTTCTCGTTCGGCGCCATGCTCTACGAGATGGTGACGGGCCGGCGCGCCTTCGACGGCAGCAGCCAGGCGAGCGTGATCGGCGCCATCCTCGAGCGCGATCCGCCGCCGATGGCGGCGTCGGCGCCGCTGACGCCGCCGGCCCTTGATCGCGCCGTGCGCAAGTGCCTCGCCAAGGATCGGGACCGGCGCTGGCAGAGTGCGGCGGACCTCTGTGACGAGCTGACGTGGATCGCGGAGTCGTCGGACGTGCAGCTTCCGCCCACAAGACCTGCGCACCGGCGGCGCATCACGCCGGGCGTCGTCGCGACCGCCGCCGCGCTGTTCCTGGTCGCCCTCGCGGCAGTGATCCCGAACTTCTGGCGGGACGATACGACTGCGCCCGACGGCGTCGTGCGCGATCTCGAAATCTCGTTGCCATCGGGCATCCGGCTCGCGCCGGGCGGGATCGCCGTCTCTCCAGACGGAAAAACCGTCGTCTTCACCGCGTGGTCCGGCGCTCCCGCGGCGGAATCAACCGCACCGAGCCGTACAGGGGAGACGAGGCTCCTCTACCTCCGCCGCTTCGATCGCAGCGATGCGACGCCGATTCCGGGAAGTGAGGGAGCGCGCGCGCCGTTCTTCTCGCCCGATGGCGAATGGATCGGTTTCTTCACGTCGCGGTCGCTGCAGAAAGTGTCGCTCCGCGGCGGCCCGCCTGTCCGCGTTGGCGGAACGCCTCCGGTCACACGCGGCGGCGTCTGGCTGCCCGACAACTCGATTATCGTGTCGCCGACTCAGTCGACGGGACTGGCGCGCTTTCCACCCGATGGACCGCCCGCGCTGTTCACGCATCCCGACGCCAACAACGGCGAGAAGGCGGATCTCTGGCCGGCGTTACTGCCCGGCAGCGAACATCTTCTCTACACCATCCGTCGTGGTACGACGACCGATATGGACGCCTCCGACATCGGCCTTCTGCATATCGCCACCGGCGAGCGGCGCGTGCTGATGAGAGGGGCTGCGTTCGGCCAGTACTCGCCGAGCGGACATCTGCTGTTCGTCCGCGCCGGAACGTTGTCGGCCGTTCCATTCGATTTGAAGACGAAGCAGGTATCGGGCACCGCGGTCCCGATCGTGACCGGCGTTGCGCTGAATCCGTGGCTCGGCGGCGCCCACTATACGGTGACGCCCGACGGCGCCTTGCTCGTATTGAAAGGCAGCTTTCCCGAGGAGCGTTCGACGTCGCAGTGGGTGGATCGCACAGGCAAATCGTCCCCCGCGGCTGGGATCGAAGCGCGCCGCGGATTGCCGGGTCAGCCGCGCATCGCGCCGGATGGAACGCGCGCGATGTTCGATGCGCCGTCAGCGGATGGTGACGACGAAGTGTTCATGACGGATCTGAAGAGCGGGACCGCGGTGCGTCTCAGCAACGATCCCGGCGACGATTTCGACGCAATCTGGACGCCCGATGGAAAGCGCCTCGTCTGGACTTCGCTGCCCCCTGGTCGCTTGCCGTTCCTGGTGATGCGCGCCACCGACGGCGGCGGCCGCACCGAGGAAATCGCGGCGCAGTCGAACGCGCAGTTTTCGGGATCGGTTTCTGCGGCGAACGTCCTCGCTTACACGCTGGCGAAGCCAGAAGGGCAGTCAGACATCTGGACGGTGCCGCTCGACGGCGCGCGCAAGCCGACCGAGTTCGTCAATACGCCCGCGATCGAATACGGCCCGGAGTTTTCTCCGGACGGCAAGTGGATCGCGTACGTCTCCAACGAGTCGGGCGTCCTCGACATCTACGTCGTCCCCTATCCGGGTCCTGGCGGTAAGCGGCGCGTCACGCTGAATGGCGGCGTCTCCCCGGTCTGGAGCCGCGACGGGCGCGAGCTGTTCTATCAAAGTGAAGAGGGATTGATGGCGGTTGCGGTGCGGGCGTCTGCGGCCGGACTCGAGTTCGGCGCACCACGCCGGCTGTTCGGTCCAACCTACGCTGTGGACAGCCGCGAGGACGGTCCGCGCGGCTACGACGTCGGTCCCGACGGGCGGTTCCTGATGTTCCTACCGCAAGCGACGACGGCGCCGCCGCTCTCTTTCCACGTCCTGCTCAACTGGGCGAGTACACTGAAGCCAGGCGCGCGCTGAAAACTGGGACAGTCCCGGTTTTCGAGATTGCCTGAGATATTGAAAACTGGGACAGTCCCGGTTTTCAAAACTGGGACAGTCCCGGTTTGAAACTGGGACAGTCCCAGTTTCCGAGGGCACGGAGCAGTCGGACGGTCGGCATGGATCGTGGTGACTGCCCGCGCGGAGAGGTGTATGCGCAGGACGGCGGTTTTGCTAATGCTTTTGGTGCCAACGACTTGGACGATCAGCGTCGGCGCGCAGCGCCGCGGCGGCGGCGGCGGGGCTGTCACTTTTGCCGTGAGCGTCCAGGATTCGACAGGCAAGCCGCTCCCGGAAGTGAAGGTGTCGCTCACCGGACCCGCCTCGCGATCGTCGCGCACCGAAGCTGGACGAATCGTCTTCGAAGGGCTGCCGGCCGGCAGCTACAAGTTCCGCTTCGAAAAGGAAGGCTACGAGCCGATGGAACGCACCGTGGCCGCGCGCGGCAGCACGCCCATCGACGTAAAGGTCACGCTCACCAAAGAGCTGCCGCCGCTGACGCCGGTCGGCTCGCTGCCGGCGCCCGCCGCTGACGCCAAGCCGATCGCGATCGACATGCCCGCGTTCATCGAGAAGTACTACGTCGGCCGCGCGGCTGGCAAGGCAACGCCGATCGCGTGCGCCGGCGGCGGCGGCGCGACGCTGCTGCAGATGAACGAGCCGCTCGCCGAACACACGCACCAGGACGACGAATTTCTCTACATCATCGCCGGACAGGGCGCAGCGCGCTTCGGCCAGCGCGTCGAAGCGCTCGGTCCCGGCGTCTTCGTCCTCGTCCCGCGCGGCGTCGCACACGTGCTGACCCCCGCGGCCAAGAAGCCGCTCGTCGCGCTGTCGGTACGCGCCGGCGAAAAGTGCGCCGGCTAGCACGAGGGCGCAGCGCACTCGCGCCGCAGACGACGCAGGATCCTGCACGACGCCGACTTCGGGATCGCTAGAATCTCCTTCATGCGGGTCGCCGTTCTCTACGACATTCACGCCAACCTGCCGGCGCTGGACGCCGTCCTCGCCGACATCGCACGCGAGCCCGTCGATCGAATCGTGTTCGGCGGCGACATCCTGCCCGGGCCGATGCCGCGCGAGACCATCGATCGCGTGCGCACCATGGATATTCCCGCCCACTTCATCTGCGGCAACGGCGATCGTGAAATCCTGCAGCGACTGCGCGGCGACGAGACGACGGCTGTCCCCGAAGCCTTCCGCGAGAGCATGCGCTGGAACGCGGCGCAGCTTGGCAGCGAAGACGAGCGATGGATTGGCGGATGGCCGCCGACGCTTACGCTGCGCGTGCCGCCGATCGGCGACGTCCTGTTCTGTCACGCGACGCTTCGCAACGATGTCGAACTCGTCACCCGCCGGACACCGGACGACGAGGTCAGCCCGATGTTCGCCGGCGCGCACGCATCGCTCGTCGTCTGCGGCCACACGCACATGCGCATGGACCGGACGGTGGACGGTGTGCGGATCGTGAACCCGGGCAGCGTCGGCATGCCGTTCGGTGAGCCCGGCGCCTATTGGATGATGCTCGCGGCGGACGTGGAGTTCCGCCGCGCAGACTACGATCGCGAAGACGCGGCGCGCCGGATTCGCGCGATGGCGTATCCAGGAGCGGAGGCGTTCGCGGCGAACAACGTGCTGCAGCCGCCGTCGGAGGAGCAGATGCTGGCGGCGTTCACGGCACGCCGATAGCGGCCAGGTCCTTGTCGCCGCCCCCTGCGGCGATGACATCGTCCATGCGCCTCGCGATCGCCGGCAACGTAACCAGCGGCTCCTGCTTCGCCGCTTCCATCATCAGCCGCACGTCCTTGCGCGCCATCGCCACCTCGAAACTCGGCGGCATCACTTCGCCGCGCGCCATCCGCGGCCCGCGCCCCTGGATCACGTTGCCCGCCTGGAACTTCGAGAACACGCTCAGCGCCTCGACCGGATCGATTTCATTCGCCCGGGCCATCGCGATCACGTCGGCGAGGCCGCCGCTGATCGCGAACAGCATGCAATTGCCGAACAGCTTGTAGGCCGCGGCGAGATCCGGCCGCTCGCCGAGGTTCCACACCTCACCCGTCATCCCTTCGAGCTCGCCGCGCACATCGTCGAACTCCCGACGCCCTCCGGACACGAGCATCAGGCCGATGCCGTCGGTCGCCATCTGCGGCGACATGAACACCGGCGCATGAAGAAAGCGGATGCCGCGCGATGACGTGCGCTCGAATCGACGCTTCGTTGCCTCGGGCAGCGTCGTCGAATGGTCGATGACGATGGCGTCTGTGTGGAGCGATGGCGCGATCAGATCGAGGATGCTGTCGACGACCTGATCGTCGGGGAGCACGAAATGAATACGATCCGCCTGGCTGGCGGCTTCGGCCGGCGACGCCGCGATACGCGCGCCTTCCCGCTCGAGCGCGCGCGCTTTCGATTCCGTACGGTTCCAGACCGTCACCGGCGCACCGGCGGCGAGGAAATGCCTGACCATGCCTGATCCGAGCAGTCCGGTTCCGAGGAACGCGATTCGTGACACCGATGCCTCCAGCTCTCTTGATAAGGTGCGGCGCTCGATCCGCCGGCGCCGGTCGGATCGCGCTGCTATGACGGCGCTTCAGCGCGCCAGGTTCAGTTCGTTGAGCGGCACGTCCCAGTGCGCGTCGAGGATCTCGAAGCGGCGCTGTTCCTCTTTCGCGAACGTTGCCTGATCAGGGTAGAGCCGCTTGACGATTGCCTCTTCGTTCGACGGCCCGGTCATCGCGGCAGTGTCCTTGTAGACGATGACCACCGCGAACGTCCAGTCCGCACGCCCGTCGCCATGGTACGTCGGCACGTAGGTGCGGACGTCGACGATGCGGCCGCTCTTCATCTCCTCGCGCAGCACGGGCAGGTGATTTTTCGCGAAGAGCCGGACGAATTCGTCCTGAAAGCCCCACTTGACCCGGTAGAAGTACCACGTGGTGCGCTCGGGACGGGCGGCCGACTGGGCGGCCGGGGCTTGCGCGCGGATTCTGGCGGTTTGCGCGATAAAAACGAGCGTGGCGGCGGCCAGCGTCGCGGCGAGAGCTTTTTTCAGCATGGCCGCAGTTTACTGCTGCGCTCGACGTATAATCCGCGCTTTCCACGGGCAAACCAAATTCGGAGGGAGCGCATGACCAAGTTCGCTGTCATTCTTGGTGTGGTCCTGGCGGCTGGTGCGGTCTACGTTCACAAATGGTACCGCCCGGTGAGCTCGACTTCATATACGGTCACGCTGACCGTCCA
Source organism: Acidobacteriota bacterium (assembly GCA_046765855.1). GTDB lineage: Bacteria > Acidobacteriota > Vicinamibacteria > Vicinamibacterales > 2-12-FULL-66-21 > JAICSD01. Next base: position 6,738 of record JBKPSE010000274.1, read on the forward strand.
AAACGGGCAGGTCAGAGCGGACAAGACTCCCCCTCCGTACGTGATCAGGGAGAAGCACTGGTCGCGCTGGAACTTCATCAACAACGCTGAGGTGGACATTTACGTCAAGTTCAGCGAGCCCGGCATCTGCCACTTCGAGTTCAGTCCGGCGGCTGCGGGAGACTGCACATCGAGCCCGGTGAAGATCGATCGAGCCGGCGGACGCGGGACGATTGATGTGATCCCTGCGGTTGACTACAACGGAATCGACTGTTCGCACGGCCGCTCGTGCGCGACCGATATCTCGGCGCGGATGGCCAACGAAAACAACTTCCGCCGGGTCGATCCGGACCTGCAAATCGAAAAAGACACCTTGTTCCTGAAGATGCTGCTGATCGGTGGCTCTGCTGCGAGCTTTGCCTATGCGCTGGTGCAGTGGCTGCGGCGCAGGAAACTCACTCCCCCGAGGGAAAACCGGCCCGCGTCCTGAGCGGGTCGAGGTCGCGGTCGGTGTTGAACAGCTTCGGGCTGTAACCGAGCTGCACCGCGTGCTGCAGGTCGGCGATTGCCGCATCGTAGTCGTGATGCAGGGCCTCGATGACCGCTTTCTTGTAGACGACCTCGTTGTCGTTCGGCGCGAGGCGGAGCGCTTCGCCGATCGAGCGTTCCGCCGCGGCGCGGCGTCCCAGTTTGGCCTGACAGAACGCCACCAGCGCATGCGTGCGCGCGTCCGTGGCGTTGACGGCAAGCAGTTCGTTGGCGATGTCGATCGCCTTCTGATACTCGACACGCGCCGCCGCCCGATCCCCGCCGCTCCACAGCGCATCGGCGAGGTTTCGATGAGTCTTGGGTTGCTTCGGCTGCAGCTTGAGCGACTGGCGATACGCGGCGATTGCTCCGGCGTAATCCGCGCGTCCATGGTGCAGCATGCCGATGTTGGCAAAGGTGGCCGGCATCGGCGCAATGGCGGTTGCGCGCTGGTAGGCGACGAGCGCCTGATCGATCTGCCCGGCGG
>JBKPSE010000275.1:0-7050 GCA_046765855.1 Acidobacteriota bacterium
CATCCTGGTGGCTTCGGCCACGGGCCGGTAGGCCGCGAGCGTCGCCTCCTGCCACAGCTGCGAGAGTTCCTTCGACTTCACGCCGAGCACGCGCTCGAACGCGCCCTTGTAGCCATCGCGGCCGACGCCGGCGCGAAGCAGGCTGCCGACGGCGCGGTCGCCGTATTTGCCGGCGATGAACGCCCACAACGCTTGACCGTAGCGGTAGGGAAAATAGCGCGGATTGTCGAGCTGATCGATGGTCGGAAACTTCTCGCGGCGGATCGCGTCGCGCATCCACATTGCCGTCAGCGGATCATCGGATCCAATCGACAGATATTCCGCCATCCCCTCGATGAACCAGAGCGGCAGGTTGAGCGCACCGGCGTTACCCGCCGCAGCCGAGCTCGCGTTGGTGCTGGTGATGTCGTACTGAAACGCATGGACGAGCTCGTGTCCGAGCACGTGATCGGTCGCGTCGAGCGGTCCGGCGAACGGCAGCACGATACGACGCTTGTACGCTTCCGTGACGCCGCCCGTCCCCTCTCCGATCTCTCCTTCCACGACGTTCGTCTGCCGGAACTGCGAGCCGCTTCCATACAGCACGATCGGCTGCCGGCCGCGCAGCTCATGAGCGAGCACCACCGAAAGGCGGGCGTACCACCGCTCGGCCATGCGCGCCGCCATCCGTGAAGCCGCTTCCTCCTCAGGGTAGTAATAGATGTCGAAGTGGTCGGTTTTCAAAACCTGAAATTTGAACGACCGGTATTGGACTTTGTTCTGTCCGAAGTATCCGATTTGCGCAGCCGCTTGCCACGCGATTGACAGTGAGAGCAGTAGTGCAGCGACGATCCGTTTCATTGCTCCTCCACCAGGCAATGGTTGGGGGCTGCAACGGATGTACCTTGTTCCTGACGGAACAATCCGCGGCTCAGCTTCGTCAGTCACAGAAGCCAGCCTGCCCCGCCCTGCGGAGGATCCGTGCATCGTCTCACTCGTGCCGTCGTCGGCCTGCTCGCGCTTTGTACGTTGCCGCTTCACGCCCAGGCGCCGCCGCCCAAGGCGACAGATCTCGATGCCTTCATGGCGCAGGCCCTGCGCCGGCGCGACATCGATCGAAAGGTCCTGAGCGACTACGTGCTGGATGAGGTCGAGGAATTCGAAGTCCTCGGACCCGGCCGCGTGCCTTTCGCCCGGATGAAGCGTGAATACACGTGGTACGTGCGCGACGGAATGCACGTGCGCAGTCCGCTCAAGTTCGACGGTGTTCCGATTCCAGAAGCGGATCGCCGCGCCTACGAGGAGCGCTGGATCCGAAGTGAAGAGAGCCGGCGGAAGTTCCGCACGACTCGCGACGAAAAACGGGCTGCTGAAGGCAAGCCGCCCGCGATGGGCGTGCCCTCGATCAACGAGCCCCGCTTCGTTTCGCAGTCCTATTTCATGGATTTCAAGTTCGAGCCGGGCAACTACTACCTTGCCGGCAAGGAGACCCTGAACGGCAAAGAGGTCCTCAAGATCGATTATCTGCCCACGAAGCTGTTCGACGACGACAACAACGAACACGAATCGATCGAAATCACGGTCGGCAATCCATCGTCGGGGAAGACGGACGACAAGAAGGCGGAAGAACAGAGGAAAAAGGAAGAGCAGCGGCGCGACCAGGCCAGGAAGGACCGCGAGGCGCGCGAGCGCCGTCGCAGTCAGAAGGAGCGCGACGCAGACGACGAAATCGATCGGAAGATGGACAAGACCTCACAGGTGACGCTGTGGGTGGACCCCGCGTCGCATCAGATCGTCAAGTACACTTTCGACAACGTCTGGATGGACTTTCTTCCGGCCGGCTGGCTGGTGCGCATCGACGACTTGCGCGCCAACATGGAAATGGGCCAGCCGTTCCCCGACGTGTGGCTGCCCAGGAATATCTCGATTCACGCCGGCGTGAGCTTCGCGCTCGGTCCCGTCGAGCTGCAGTACAAGCGTGCGTTCTCGAATTACCGCAAGGCCGACGTGAAATCGAAGGTCAGCGTGCCGAAGCTGGAGGGGCGATGATGCTCGCCGTACTCGCGCTGACCGCGCTGCTGCAGTCCGCCGAGACCATCAGCGAAGTGCGCGTCCACGGGAACGCCACGCTGAGCGACGAGGCGGTCATCCAGCTCGCGGGCGTCACGCTCGGAGCGCCGATCGATGCGAACGCCATGGCGGCGATCGAAAAACGCCTCCGCGACAGCGGCAGGTTCGATGAAGTGCAGGTCCGCAAACGGTACCGCACGCTGGCGATGGACGAGGTGTCGCTGCTGCTCGTCGTGCACGAGCGGCCGGGCGTCACGCCGACAGGCGGAGCGCCCAGCATGGCGCGGCGCATCCGCAGCCGCCTGATGTTCTTTCCGATCTTCCATTATGACGACGGCTACGGCTGGACTTACGGAGCGCGGACCAGCGTCGTGAACGTTGCCGGCAAGGGGACGCGGCTGTCGGTGCCGCTGTCGTGGGGCGGCACCAGGCGCGCCGCCGTGGAGCTCGATCGCACGTTCAAATCCGGACCGCTGACGCGGTTGTCCGGCTCCTACGGCATCGCCCAGCGCGAGAATCCGCACTTCTCTATTGACGATCGGCGCACTGCGCTAAGCGGCCGCGCGGAGCGGCGGCTCTTCAACATGGTGACCGTCGGCGCGGACGTCGCGCGCGAGCATGTGCATTTCTCACCGTTGGAGGACACGCTTTGGACCGGCGGAGTGGACGTGACGCTCGACACCAGACGCGATCCGGCCTACCCGTCGGACGCGGTGCTGGCGACCGCGGCGTGGGGACGCATCACTCCGTCGGGGACCGCGAGTTTCGCCGGCTCGATCGATCGCTATCGCCTCGACGCGCGCGGCTACAAGCGGATCTTCGGGCAGAACGTGGTCGCGGTCCGCGGGGAATACGACACGGCGTCTGCGGCGCTGCCGGCCTACGAGCAGTGGCTCCTCGGCGGCACCACGCTGCGCGGCACGCCATCGGGTGCGTTCGCCGGCGACAAGCGCCTGATCTGGTCGGCCGAACTGCGCGTGCCATTCTCATCGCCGTTGAGCACCGGCCGTACGGGCTTCAACGTGTTCGTCGACGGCGGGACGACGGCCGGGCACCACGAACGCCTCGCCGACCAGCGGCGCTATCACGGTGCGGGCGCCGGTCTCTGGCTGACCGCGGCCATCATCAATCTCAACTTCGACGTCGCGCACTCGCTCGACGGCAGGGGAACGCGCGTCCACTTCGGAACCGGCTTCACGTTCTGAGATATGCTCTGCCGCGCGCATGAGCATCGCTGTCGAGACCGACCGCGCCAACCAGCGTAACGCGGTCCTCGCGGGGTTCCTCGGCTGGACGCTGGACGCCTTCGACTTCTTCATCCTCACGCTGGTCATCGAGGATCTGGCGCACGCGTTCTTTCCCGGGTCGCCGCTGGAGGATGCGCGGCCGCGCATCGCGCTCGCGATCACGCTGACGCTCGCGATGCGGCCGATCGGCGCCATCGTCTTCGGACTGATGGCGGACCGCTACGGGCGCCGGCTGCCGCTGATGCTCAACGTCCTGTTCTACGCGACCATCTCCGTGCTCTGCGGACTGGCGCAGTCCTACTGGCAGTTCATCGCGCTCCGCATGCTGTTCGGCATCGGCATGGGCGGCGAGTGGGGCGTCGGCGCGTCGCTTGCGCTCGAATCCGCGTCGCCGCGCATTCGCGGTCTGCTCTCCGGACTTCTGCAGGAGGGCTACGCGATCGGCAACCTGCTCGCGGCCCTCGCCTTTCGCACCGTCTATCCGTGGGCGAGCGCGCACTATCCCGGCAACGCCTGGCGGATCATGTTTTTCCTCGGCGGACTGCCGGCGCTGCTCTCCCTCTTCATCCGCATGCGGGTGAAGGAATCAGCGGCCTGGCACGAGCACCGAACCGACTGGGCGAGCTATCGCCGCGTGCTCATCGTCAACGCGCGGCGCTTTTTCTATCTCGTGCTGCTGATGACGATGATGAACTTCATGTCGCACGGCACCCAGGACATGTATCCGACGCTGCTCCGCACCTTCGGCTACAACAAGACGCGCATCGCGGACATCACCATGCTGTCGATGGTCGGCGCGGTGCTCGGCGGACTGGTGTTCGGCGCCTACTCGGATCGGTCGGGTCGGCGGCGCGCGATGATGATCGCGGCGAGCTGCGGCCTCGCGGTGCTGCCGCTGTGGATCGCCGGATTCACGCCATTGACCACCATCGTCGGCGTCTTTCTGATGCAGTTCTTCGTGCAGGGAGCCTGGGGCATCATCCCCGCGCACATCAACGAGCTGTCGCCAGGCGCGGCGCGCGGGTTCTTTCCCGGATTCGCCTATCAGCTCGGCGTTATGTGCGCGTCCTCCATCCCATACATCGAGTCTGCGCTCGGCGAGCTGTTCAGCTACAAGCAAGCGATGGGCGGCCTGATGGTCATCGTCTTCCTTGGGGTGATATTGGTCGTCTGGCGCGGACCCGAGGCGCACGGCGTCAGCTTCCGCAAAGCACACTGAAGAAAAACGCACTCCGATGCCACGCGCCGGTGCGAGTACGGTTATGTACCGACGCGGGCGGCAGCTGCCCCTACGCTGGATAGGTGGCAGGACACGAACGATCGCGGCAGTGGATGCATGCACTCGCGCGCCTGCGTGGGCAGATGGCGCGGCTGCGCGAAAGGACGGACGCGCGCGTTGCCGATGCGCTCGACCTGGCCGAACTTGCATTGGGGCTGGTCGAGGACGTCCGTCTGGAATGCGCCGCGCTTCAGCAGCGCTGCGCCGAGGCGGAGCGCCAGGCCAGGAACGCCGAGGCTGAGACGCGCACGCTCCTCGATCTCGCGCCCCTGCCGCTGGTCACGACCGACAGCTGCGGAATGATCGTCGATGCGAACCGCGCCGCCGCACGGCTGCTGGGCCGCAGCGCGCCGAAGCTGCGCAACGAGCTGCTCCTGCACTTCTTCGATGACCGCGCCGCGTTCACGGCGCTGTTGCGCAATCTGCCCACCGTGCTCGATCCGCAGCCGGCGAGGCTGCAGCTGCGCCCGCGCGAGCGGGCGCCGTTGATCGTCGAGATCACGCGGGCGCGGGATCCGCGGAGCGGCGACGATCGCTGGCTGTGGTTTCTGGCGCGGCTCAGCGCGCCGCCAGACGCAGTACGTACGACCGTCCACCGATCACCCGAAGAGCCGTCGTCTCCTCCGGCCGAGAGCTGATCGCGACGGCGCGGCCGTCCTCTGAGACTGACACGATGCGTTGTCCCTTGGGCGGCCGGATTCGCTGCTCGCCAGTCTGGCGCGGCGTGAGCACGACGCGCGTCTGGCCGCCGGCGTGCCATTCGATGTCGACGCCGACGGCGCCGCGGGCCCCCAGCCCGGTGATCTTTCCATCCGGCCACGCGGCCGGCAGCGCCGGGAGCAACGCGATCTCTCCCGCATGGCTCTGCAGCAGCATCTCGGCGATGCCGGCGGTGCCGCCGAAGTTGCCGTCGATCTGGAACGGCGGGTGCGTGTCGAGGAGATTGGGCAGCGTCGACTTTGCCAGCAGCGCGATGACGTTGTCGTAGGCGCGATCGGCGTCTTCGAGCCGCGCCCAGAAATTGATGATCCAGGCGCGGCTCCAACCGGTATGACCGCCGCCGTTGGCGAGCCGCCGTTCGAGCGTCGCGCGCGCCGCGCGCGCCAGTTCCGGCGTGCCGCGAGGCGTGATCTGATTGCCGGGACTCAGGGCGAAGAGCTGGGAGATGTGGCGGTGGCCGGGATCCTGCTCGTCATAGTCCTCGAGCCATTCCTGAATCTGCCCGTGCTTGCCGATGGCTAGCGGCGCCAGCTTCGATCGCGCGTGCTCGAGACGGGCGCGGAACTCGACGTCGACGTCCAGAATTTCGCTGGCGGCAATCGTGCGGTCGAACAGCGCGTGCGCGATCTCGGTGTCCATGTACGGCCCCATGCAAATCCGCGCCGAGGTGCCATCAGGAAGCACATAGCGGTTCTCCGGCGACAACGAGGGCCCGGTGACCAGCCGTCCTTTGTCGTCGAGAGTCATGTAATCGAGCAGAAAGATCGCCGCCTCTTTCAGCGTCGGATAGGCGCGCGAACGCAGGAATGCGACGTCGCGCGTGTAGTCGTAGTGGTCCCATAAGTGCAGGCTGAGCCAGGCGCCTCCCATCGGCCACACGCCGGATCCGGCGCCGTCAATCGGCACGGCGTCTCCCCAGAGATCCGTGTTGTGGTGGATCACGAAGCCGCCCGCGCCGTAGAGCCTGCGCGCGACGCGGCGGCCGTCCTCTTTGGCACGGTCGATCAAGTCGAACAGCGGCTCGTGCAGTTCCGACAGACTGGTCGTCTCGGCCGGCCAGTAGTTCATCTCGGTGTTGATGTTGATCGTGTACTTGCTCTCCCACGGCGGCGAGAGCGAGTCGTTCCAGATGCCTTGAAGGTTCGCCGCCATGGTTCCTGGCCGGCTGCTCGAGATCAACAGGTAGCGTCCGTACTGGAAATACAGTGCGACCAGAGCGGGATCGGTGCCGCCGGCAGCGATCGCCTTCAATCGCTCATCGGTTGGTGGTGAAGAAACGGGTTCGGTTCCGAGTGTCAAGGATGTGCGCGCGAACAGGGATCGATAGTCCGCGACGTGAGCGGCGCGCAGCGACGTGAACGGCTTTGCCGCCGCCGCGTCGGCCGCACGCACGGCGGCTTCCGCGGGATCCGTCGTCCGAACGTTCGTCGCGGCGGTCAAGATCAGCGTGGCCGCACGCGCATCGCGAACGATGAGGCGGTCGCCATCGACGCCGCCGCGTCCGCCATCGGCGATCGCCCGCAGCACCGCGGCAAACCGGACGCCGGTCCGCCGTTCGTCCGCGTATCGCGGCGATGCCGGATCGACGATCGCGTGCCCTTCCATGAGCAGCCGATCGGATCCGGCGGCGCGCGTGGCCGCGTCGCGGACGCCCGATAGCCCGGCGCTGAACGAGATCAGCCCGGGACCCTGTCTTGTAATTCGAATGACGATCGCCTGATCGGGCGCCGAGGCAAAGACCTCCCGCGTATAGGT
>JBKPSE010000276.1:0-7415 GCA_046765855.1 Acidobacteriota bacterium
CGCCTGCCCGATGACGCGCTCAAGCGCGACAACGTCTTTCACTTCGTGGTCTCTCCCTCCGAGCCGGTCCACGTCGTCGTGATCAACCGTCCCGGCGCCGAGCGCGAGGCGTTGTACCTCGGGCGGGCGCTGGCGATCGGCGAATCGCCGCGTGTCGAGCTCGACATGCGGACGACAACGACGTTCTCGGATGCGGACGTCCGGCACGCCGCGGTGGTCATCGTCAATGACGTGCAGGCCTCGGACGATCTCGCCCGGCGTCTGGCGCAATTCGTCAGCGGCGGAGGCGGATTGCTGATTGCCGCCGGACCGCAGGCGACCTGGCCGGCGAGCTTCGCCGAGAGCGTGCCCGCGCTCCCCGGCGATCCCGTCGATCGCACGACGACGACGCCGTCGCGCCTTGGCGGTCTCGAGTACAGCCATCCGGTGTTCGAGCTGTTCCGCGCGCCGCGCAGCGGCGACTTTTCGACCGCGCGGTTCTACGGCTATCGCGCGCCGCTGCAGCCGGCCGGTCAGGTGCTCGCGCGCTTCGAGGACGGCACGCCGGCGCTGATGGAGCGCAAGTCGGGCGCCGGCCGCGTGCTGCTGTGGAATTCGACGCTCGACCTCGAGTGGAACGATATTGCGGTCAAACCCGTGTTCCTGCCGTTCGTCCACACAATCGTCAAATACCTCGCCGATTTCACCGAAGCGCCTGCATCATTGACTGTCGGACAGGTGATTCCGGCGCCGCGGCGCGCCGCGGGACGCTCGACCGCGCCCGGGCGCGGCGGTACTATTGCGGTAGCTCCGTCGGGCGCGCGGGTATCGGTGGAAACCGAGGACGGCGCGCTCGAATTGAACGAACAGGGCTTTTACGACGTTCGCACGCAAGGAGCGGCTGCCGATTCCGCGACGACCCTGGCAGCCAACGTCGACCTGACGGAATCGGATCTTGCCCCGCTCGATCCGCGCGAGCTGGCGGCGGCGGTGGCAGGCAAGGCCCCGGGTGAGCTCGCCGGACTCGGCAACGCGCGTCCGAGCGATGAAGCGCAGGCGCAGGCTCAGCGCCTTTGGTGGTATCTGCTGGTGGCGGGAGGACTGCTGCTCGCGGCGGAGACGCTCCTCTCCAATCGTCTATCGCAGCGCGGCCAACGAGTGTAACGAGTGAGCCACGTGAGCAGGAGGGTCCGGGTTGCCGCCCCTCGGCGAAGCTCGCGGCGGCCGTGAGCCGGAGTCGAAGAGGACGAGCGAGCGTGTAGGCATTCCCGGGGAAGCCCGGGGAACGGATATAGAGGGTTTCATGACGCTGCAACAAGACGGCCGTTCCGAGCTGGTCTCGGTCATTCACGACGTGCGCCGACGGTGGCGGATGAAGCTGGCGTTGCGCGGCGCGGCGATCGCCGCCGGCTGCATCGCCGTGGCGCTGATTCTGTCTGCGGTCATCCTGCAGTGGATGCGCTTCACCGGCGAATCCATCTTCGCCTTCCGCATCGTCCTCGCAGTGTTCTCGGGCCTGCTGGTCTACCTGCTGTTCGCGCGGCCGCTGATGCGGCGCGTCACCGACGAGCAGGTGGCGATGTACTTGGAGGAGCACGAGCCGTCGCTCGAGGCGGCGATCATCAGCGCGGTCGAAGCCGAACGCGCCGGTGTCTCGACGCAGTCGCCCGCGCTCGTCCGCAAGCTGGTGGCATCGGCGGTCGAGAAGTGCCGGACGATCGAGGACGGACGCCGCGTCGAACGCGATCCGTTCCGCCGCTACTCCGGCGCGCTCGGCGGCGTGCTCGCTCTGGCGGCGCTGATCTTCCTGCTCGGTCCGGCTTACATGCGCCACGCGCTGTCCGCGCTGCTCGTGATCTCGCGCAGCGTCGAAGCGGCGGCCCCCTATCGGATCGACGTGACGCCGGGACATTCGACGATTCCGCGCGGCGCCGACCAGCCGATCTCGGCGAAACTGGTCGGCTTCCAGTCGGATCAGGCGGTGCTGATGATCCGCCGATCGCAGACCGCGGCGTTCGAGCGCGTGCCGTTGATTCGCTCGGAAGACAAGTACGAAGGCACGCTCTTCGACGTCGCCGCGCCGATCGAGTACTTCGTCGAGGCAGTCGGCGTCCGCTCGCCGGTCTACAACATCAAAGTCGCGGACATGCCGTACGTCCAGAAGCTCGAGCTCGAATACCGCTTCCCCGCCTACACCGGCCTGCAGCCGCGCAAGATCGAAGACGGCGGCGACATTGCGGTCCTGCGCGGCACCGAGATCGGCGTTCGCGCCATTACCACGATGCCGGCGGCGGGGGGAGGCGTGGTGATAGACGACAAGGCGCACACGCCCTTGGCGGTACAACCTGACGGCGCCCTCACCGGATCGTTCGTGGTCGATCACGACGGCTTCTATCGAATCGACCTCGAGGCCTCGGCCGGATCGCATGTTTCCGGTTCGCCGAAGTATTCGATCGACGTTCTCACCGATCAGCCGCCCACGGTGTCGTTCACCAAGCCGGGACGCGACACCTCGGCGTCGCCGATCGAGGAAGTGTTCCTCGAGGCGAAGGCGGAAGACGATTACGGGGTCAAGACGCTGGACCTGATTTATTCCGTCAACGGCGGACCGGAAAAAGCGGTCAAGCTGTTCGACGGCACCAAGCGGATGACCAACGTGTCCGCGGGTCACACCGTGTATCTCGAAGAGCTGAACGTCAAGCCTGGGGATTCGGTGTCGTACTACGCGCGCGTCGGCGACAACAATTCGGTCGGCGGATCGCAGAAAGCGCTCAGCGACATGTATTTCGTCCGCGTTCGCGCGCTGCAGAAGGATTTCAAGAAGGCGGAATCGCAGGGCGGCGGAGGCGGCGGCCAGCAGCAGGAAAACCAGGTCGGCAAGCTCTCCGAGCAGGAGCGGCAGATTATCGCCGCCACGTTCAACATCCAGCGCGATCGCAAGACCGCCGGCGCCGACAAGGTGAAGCAGGGCGCGATTGTCGTCGGCCTGATGCAGCAGCGGCTCCGCGACAGCGTCAACGAGCTCCTCACCAACTTCGCGGCCCGTGTTGGCAGCCAGGACGAGCGGTTCAAGAAGATCACCGATTTCCTCAAGCAGAGCGTGCCTGAAATGCAGACCGCGGAGACCAAATTGAAGGCCGCCGCACCGGAGGCGGCCCTGCCGTCGGAGCACAAAGCGCTCGAGTATCTGCAGAAGGCGGAAGAAGAGTACGAGCTGCAGGTCAGCGCCAGCCAGCAGCAAGGCGGCGGCGGTGGCGGCGGGCAGCGCATGGCCGACGAACTGGCGGACCTGTTCGATCTCGAAGTCGACAAGATGGCCAACCAGTACGAGACCGCGCAGCGCGCGTCGCAGGCGCAAGCCGATCAGAAGATCGATGAGCTCGCGGAAAAGCTGAAGGAGCTGGCCCGCCGACAGGAGCAGGAAGCGGAGCGGCAGCGGCGCCGCGCCGCGCAGGGTCAGGGGCAGGGCGGCGGCGACGCGCAGCGCGCGCTCGCCGAGCAGGCCGAGGAAGCCGCGCGCCAGCTCGAACGGCTCGCACGCGAAGAAAACCGCCCGCAGCTGCAGCAGACGGCGCGGCAGCTGCAGCAGGCCGCCGACGCCATGCGCCAGGCGGCCGCCAACGGCGATCCGAACTCCGCCGCCGCGGCGGCCAGCGCGATGGAACAATTGAAGCAGGCGGAACGCCAGCTGCAGCAGTCGCAGTCGGCACGCACCGGCCGCGACATCGACGACGCGCTGCGCCAGGCGGAGGCGATGGCGCGCGAGCAGCAGCAGATTCAGGAGGACGTTGCCGGTCTCGATCAGCAGGGCGGGTCCCGCGCCGAGAAGGCGCAGCAGCTGTCCGAGCGCAAAAATCAGCTCGCCGGCAAGGTCGATCAGCTCGAGAAGCAGCTCGATCGCACCGCCGGCGACATGTTCAAGAACGAGCGGGACGCCTCGCGCAAGCTGACCGACGCGGCGAATTCGATCCGGGACAAGCGCATTCGCGACAAGATCCGCTATTCCGATTCGATCCTGCGCGGCGGCAATCCGACGTCGGACGTGGCCGCCTTCGACCGCGACATCCAGAACAACCTCGACGACCTGAAGAAGAAGATCGGCGACGCCAAGGCTGCCGTCGGCAACTCAAAGGCCGATCCCAACGCGCAGGCGCTGGAAAAGGCGCGTCAGCTCGCGCAGGGTATGGACTCGCTCGGCGAACGCATGCGCCAGCAGGCGCAGAATCCGCGTGGACAGCAGCAGGGGCAACAGAATCAACAAGGACGGCAGGGACAGCAGGAACAACAAGGCCAGTCCGGCCAGCAAGGGCAGCAGAGTCAACAAGGCCAACAGGGCCAACAGGCGCAGCAGGGCCAACAGGCGCAGCAGGGCCAGCAAGCGCAAAACGGCCAGCAAGCGCAAAACGGCCAGCAAGCGCAGCAGGGCCAGCAAGCGCAGCAGGGCCAGCAAGGGCAGCAGGGCCAACAAGGACAACAAGGACAACAAGGACAACAAGGACAACAGGGACAGCAAGGGCAACAGGGTCAACAGGGCGGCGCTGGCGGACGCAATCAAGGAGACCGCACCCAAGGCGGTCGACAAGGCGACGGTGACACGAACAGCTCCACGTTCAACCCTCGCGGCGGATCGCTCGGCGATGCGCGTCCGATGCCCGGCCGCTTCTCGTCGGAACAGACGCGGCAGTTCCGCGGCGAAGCGCGCCAGCGGGCCGCTGACGCGGAGCAGCTTCGCCGTCTGCTCGGCCAGCAGAAGATCGACGCCAAGGAGCTCGACGAGATCATCAAGGGGCTGCGCAAGCTCGACGACGAGAGCATTTATGCGAACCCGGAGACCGTCGGCCGCCTCGAACAGTCGGTGACCGACAACATCAAACGGTTCGAGTACACGCTGCGCCGCCGTCTCGATGCGAACGCCAGCCAGGTGTTTCTCTCGGGCAGCGACGATGTGCCGGAGCAGTATCGCAAGCTGGTCGAGCAGTACTATCGATCGCTCTCGAAAGGCGGCGGTCGGCAGTAAGGGGCGGTAGACAGTAGACGGTAGACGGTAGACGGTAGACGGTAGACGGTAGATCGTTCGCGGTAAGCGGGAAGGCATAGACGCTGGCAGAGGAGGCATAGGAGAGAGGCAGAGGCCGTGCTTACCAAGGGTGCGTGGGTCGTCGCGGCGTTGCTCGCGCTGGCGCAGCGGCCAGATCAGCCTCCGCCTGTCCCGGCCGAGCAGCGGCCGGTGTTCCGCGGCGGCACCGCGCTCGTGCGGGTCGATGCCTATCCCACGCGCGAAGGACGGGTGCTCGAGGGGCTCACCGCCGACGACTTCGAGGTCTACGAAGACGGCAAGCTTCAGCCGCTCGCCGCGGCGGATTTCATTCCCTTCGACAGGCTGCCCGATGACGATCGCGGGACGCTGCTGTCGCCGCGCGAAGGACTCGAGCTGGCGGCGGATTCGCGCTACCGCGTATTCGTCATCGTCATCGAGCGCCAGGCGTTCGACCGCGAGCTGTGGCGCGAGACCCGCGCCGCGCTGCTGAAATTCCTCGAGACCGAAGTCACGCCGCGCGACCTGCTGGCGCTGATCACCACGGATCAGCCGTGGACGAGCGTGTTCGTCGGCCGCCGGCTCTCCGAGATCCAGCGCGAGATCGACTCGCCGGAATGGATTCGTCCGGTGCTCAGCGAGCAGAGCGCGGTGCTGCTCGAATGCGGCGCCGACGGCTACCAGGCGCGGATACGCGCCGACGAGACCTACGCGCTGCTCGAAGGGGTCATCCGGATGCTCGGGCAGGTGCGCGAGGATCGCACCAGCATCGTCTACGTTGCCAACGGCCTCAACCGTCAACCGCCCGATCGGCGTCTGGCGGAGCGCCGTCCGATGTCGATGCCCGCCGGTCCCGGACTGGTGAACGGACGCATCCAGCGCGTGCCGCGCGCCTCCGACATGCACGACCAGTTCTGCAAGGCGGAGCTGCGCCGGCTCGCCGAGACCGATTTCAGCCATCGCTTCCAGGATCTGATCACGCTCGCGCGCGCATCGAACGTCGCGTTCTATCCGATCGCGGTGCCGCTGCTCGTGCCGGCATTGCCGATTCCTCGCGGCATGCCCCTGCCGCCGGGCACGCCGATGCAGCGCGTGCGCGTCGACGGCGGACTCGGGAATCTGGCGTCGGCCACCGACGGGCTGATGATTCGCGGCGAGGAGGATCTGACCAGGGGACTGCAGCGGATGGTGCAGGACGCGACCGCTCATTATCTGCTCGGCTACTACAGCACCAATCAGAAGGCGGACGGGAAGCTGCGCCGGATTCAGGTGCGGCTGAAGAAGACCGGCGCGGTCATCCGCGCGCGTCCGTTCTACCGTGCTCCCGACAAGAAGGAAATGAAGACGCTGACGATGGCAAAGGCGGCGCCGCTCGGGCCGCCGCCGCACATCGTCGCCGCGCTGGACGCGCTCAGCCGCTCGCGTCCCTCTTCGCAGTTCTACACGTATTCGGCGCTGCAGGGCACTACGCTCACGGTGGTCATCGAGGTGCCGCCGGCGGCAGTTGACGCCGGACGCTGGAGCGACGGAGGCGCGGTCGAGGTGATCGCCGACGCCGCAAACGGCGACACCGCGGGAATGGGGCGGGGCCGTCTCATGCCGAACGGTCGTGCGCTGCTGAAGGTGCCGCTCGACGCAGGCAGATCCCCCTCGAACGTGCTCGTGCGTCTCCGCGCCGAGGGTGAGTCGCTCGTCGAACGCACGGCATTGAGCGGCGAGCGCACGCGGCTGGTCGGGGATCCGCTCGGCTATCGTTCCGGATCGCGCGGATTGGCAATCCCCGTTGCGTTGTTCGAGTTCTCACGGGATGAGAAACTGCGCCTCGACTGGCCCCTGTTCGCCCAGGTGGAGGGCGTCGAGCTGCGGCTGCTCGACCGCAAGGGGCTGCCGCTCAAGCACAAGGTATCCGCCGCGATGCAGCAGACGGCGGAAGGCGCCCACGCGGTGGCCGATCTATCATTCACTGCCCTCGGCCGCGGTGACTACGTCGTCGAGCTGACCGCGGCGGGGGGCGGGTCGACGGAACGGAAGGTCCTGGCACTGCGCGTCAAATAACGCACAGGCACATCGTCGAATTGCCAATCGCAGGGAGAAAGAAGATGCGCTGCGGACATGCGTTCGTCTGGATTGCCGCGCTGGCGGTGTCGCTCGGGGCGCAGCAGGCTACGCCGCGCAAGCCGACTCAGGCGCAGCAGCGGCCGGTCTTCCGCGGCGGCACGCATTTCGTCCGCGTCGATGCCTATCCGATTCAGGACGGCAAGATCGTAGAGGATCTCGAGGCGGAGGATTTCGAGATTCTCGAAGATGGCAAGCCGCAGAAGATCGAGAGCTTCGACTTCGTCAAGTTCGATACGTTCACGCCCGAGTCGGAGCGCCGCGATCCGAACACGCAGCGCGAAGG
>JBKPSE010000277.1:0-5671 GCA_046765855.1 Acidobacteriota bacterium
ACGCAGCAGGTTGAAGTTCATCACCAGCACGCCGCGCGTCTCGAATCCGGTGTCGATGCGCTGCGCGTTGCGCAGCTCGCGAAGGAACAGTCCCGCGGCGATCAGCGCCACCAGCGAGAGCGCCACTTGCGCCACGACGAGCATCTGACGGAGCGACAGGTAGCCGCGCAGGCCCCGGTGACCGCCCGCCGAAGGCACCAGTTCGTTCTTCAACACCGGCACGACGTCGGGCTTCGAGGCCTGCAGCGCCGGCGCGAGCCCGAACAGGATGCCGGTCACGATCGCGAGCCCCGCGGTGAATCCCAGGACGCGCGGATCCAGCGACAACGCGCCTTCGTCGACCGGAAAGGGCAGCGGCAGGCGCGCGGCGACCAGCGCGCTCAGCGTCCACGAGGCGAGCCCGAGACCCGCGATGCCTCCGGCAATCGAGAGCAGCAGGCTCTCGGTGAGCAGCTGCCGCACCAGACGCGATCGCTTGGCGCCGAGCGCGAGACGGATGGCGACTTCGCGGCGCCGCTTGTTCGCGCGCGAGAGCAGCAGGTTCGCGATGTTGGCGCAGGCGATGAGCAGCACGATGCCGACGACGATCATCAACACCGTCGACATCTGCACGATGGTGTTGGCGCCGCGGCCGTTGGGGTTCAAGCGCGCGTCGAGGAGCGGCACCGCCGTGGCGCTGCGGCCTTTGTTCTCGACCGGAAACGCCTGTTCGAGGTTGCCGAAGATGGTGCGCAGATTCGAGCGCGCCTGTTCGACGGTGACGCCCGGCTTCAAGCGTCCGACGGCAAAAAGGAAGAGGCCGCGCCTTGTCTCGTACCAATCCGGCACGGGAACGAGATTGCGCGACATGGGCAGCCAGGCCGCGGGCGCTGCGCCGAGCAGCACGCCGGTGAAGCTCTTCGGGGCGATGCCGACGATCGTGTAAGGCGTGCGATTGAGCGTGATCGTCTTGCCCACCGCGGACGGATCGGAGCCGAGACTGCGCTCCCAGAATCCGTGGCTGATGACGGCAACGGGCGCGACGCGCGCTTCTTCCTCCGGCAGGAAGCCGCGGCCCATTGCCGGCTCCGCTCCGACGACCGAAAAGAAGTTCGCGGTCACGACCTGCACCGGGACCTGCTCCGATTCCTGTCCGTGGCTGTAGTTCACCTGATTGAAGGTGAGCGCGGCCATGTCCGTGAACGACGCGTTCTGCGCGCGCACGTCTCTGAAATTGAGGTGCGAAAAGGGCAGGTTGCCTGGATTGCGCTGATCGGTGGTCGAGACAACCACGAGCGACTGCGGATCCCGGACGGGGAGCGGCCGCAGCAGCAGGGCGTTGACCAGGCTGAAGATGGCGGTGTTCGCGCCGATCCCCAAGGCGAGCGACAGGATGGCGACGAGACTGAACCCCGGGCTCTTGACGAGCATCCGCAGGCCGTATTTGAGATCCTGCATGGTCAGTTAGCAGTCAGCCGTCTGCAGTTCGCAGTCTGCAGTTCGCAGAAGAGGAGTGTGCAGTTCGCAATGTGCAGAAGCGCAGTGTGCGTTTGCAGAAGAGCAATCTGCCCACTGCACACTGCGAATTGCAAACTGCCAACCGCCGAGCGTCAGTGAGCGATGTCGAAACCGCTCTCTTCGAGCTCGCGCTCCCCCTTCTTGCTGCCGTCCTCTTCGACGACGCGGCCGTCGAACAGGTGGATCGAGCGATCGGCATGGCGTGCGTAGCGCGGGTCGTGCGTGACCATGCAGATGGTCGCGCCTTCGCGATGCAGTTCGCGCAGCAGCTCCATCACCGCTTCGCCGTTTTTCGAATCGAGGTTTCCGGTCGGCTCGTCCGCGAGCAGGATCGAAGGGGAACCGGCGACCGCGCGCGCCACCGCGACGCGCTGCTGCTGACCGCCGGAGAGCTGCGAGGGCAGATGCTTGGCGCGATGCGCCATGCCGACCTTCTCGAGCGCCGCCATGACGCGCTCCTTGCGTTCGGTCGACTTCATGCCGCGGTAGGTGAGCGGCAGTTCGACGTTCTCGTAGACGTTGAGATCGCCAATCAGGTTGAAGCTCTGGAAGATGAACCCGATCTCGCGATTGCGCACGCGCGCCCGCTCGGACAGCGGAAGATCCGCGACTTCCTTGCCGTTCAGCACGTAACGCCCCTCGGTGGGGGAGTCGAGCAGGCCGAGAATCGAGAGCAGCGTCGATTTGCCGCAGCCCGACGGCCCGGCAATCGCGATGTACTCGCCGCTCTTGATTTCGAGGTGAATGCCGGCGAGGGCATGCGTCTCGACCTCGTCGGTGAAGAACACCTTGGTGACGCCGTCGAGGTGAATCAGCGGTTGTGCGGACGTGTTCATCTTTACTCCTTTTTTGGCGCTCGGGGCCGCCGCTACACGCGGCGGTTCCCTCCGGCCCCTCGCTTAAGCTCGCTCCATTGCACGGCCGCTGCGCCGGCCGTTCCATTCCGCTCGCGTCTTAGCCTTTCAGCTGTACTCGATCGAACGCATCGAACTGTGACATGTCGGACAAAATCACCTGGTCGCCCGGGTTCAGCCCCTCGACGACCTCAATCGTGTTGACCGACGCACGTCCAAGCTTCACCTTGGTGGCGATCGCTTCGCCGTTCGGCTGCACCTTGAATATCGTCACCGTGCTCTGCTCCTGGCCGAACGCGGGCCGCCCCACGTAGACGATGTTGGTCAGCTTCTCCAGCTGAATGGTGCCGTCGACGCTCAGGTCGGGGCGCGCGCCCGCCGGCAGCGGCCCGTCCATGATCACGTCGACGCCGACGGTGCCGCCGGTGGCTGACGGGTCGATGCGTGAGACGTGCCCCTTGACGATTCCGTTGCGTGTGTCGACCTCGGCGTACTGGCCGATGTGGATGTCCTTGGTCTGCGTTTCCGCGATGCGCAGTTCCGCCTTGAGGTTCGACGGATTGGCCACGCGCGCGAGATTGGTGCCCGGCCCGACCTGCTGGCCGCGCTCGACCGGCATCGCCGTCAGCGTGCCCGACATGCCCGCCTTGACCTTGAGGTCGTCGAGCTGGTGGCGGCGGAGCTCCCACTGCGCTTTGCGCTGGTTGACGTCCGCTTCCTGCGGCGCCAGCTGCGAGGTGAGCCCCTCGCGGGTGATCGCCAGCCGGCGCTGTTCCACTTCGAGCCGGTTCTTCAGGTCGGCGGCAAGTCCGCGCTTCTGTTTCACCTGGAGCTCGGAGACCAAACCGCCCTTCAGTAGTTCCTCGTTGGCTTCCAGATCGAGGACGGACTGTTTGTACTGCGTCTCGATATTGGCGGTGTTCGCCTCCTGGCTGAGCAGCGCACTCTGGAGTTCCGCTTTGCGGTTCTGAAACGCCGCCTGCGCGGATTGATAGGCGAGCTGCGCGTCGCGCACCGACTGCTCGAGCTCAGGGTTGGTCAGTTCGAGAATGACGGTGTCGGGCGTCACCTGCGCGCCCGGCCGCAGCACGATGCGCTCGACCCGCCCCTGCGTCTGTGCCGGAATCCAGCGGATGTCTTCCGGGACGAGCGTGCCCGAGCCGCGCACCTGACGCAGCATGTCCCCGCGCTTCACCGAATCAATCCAGACCACCGCCCGATCGACGGTGGGCGCCGCCGGCTTCAGCCGCGAGACGCCGAGAGAAATGCCCGCCACGACAATGACGGCAACACTGATGTAAAGAATGCGGCGAATGCGCTTCTTCTTGGCCTGCGAGGGACGTGCAATATCAACCATATTCTTACGTGATAAGCAAAACGGCGTGCCACCCGGCTGATCCGCGCAAGTCGTTCATACCCTGTCAGTTGCGCGCTGATCTGTCTTCAGCGTGGTCCGTCGTGTTGACCGGTCGTGGAATGGCGAAATCCCGATTCCGGTCACTTCGCATCGCCGAACCCCGCTGTGGAAATCGCACAATTTGACGAAAGCCCGAGCCTTCGGGTTTGCAATAACTTATAGAAATATATATTGCTTTGCCAAAGCAAATCAATATATCCTCTCAGTCGCTCAAATGTCCGCCGTCGACGCCGCAATGACCGCCGTGATGACGCTGTATCCACGCATCTATTTCGCGTGTCACACGCGGCATGTCCGCGACCCGCAATCGCAGCGCCTGCTCAGCCGGCACCAGGCCAGCATCCTCGATCACCTCGACGAGATCGAGCCGACGACCGTGATGGACCTCGCGGCGCATATGGGGGTCACCGCCGCGACGATGTCGATCGCGATCGATCGTCTGGAGCGCAAGGGCTACGTCGTGCGATTGAAGGATGCGAAGGATCGCCGCCGCGTTCACGTGCGGCTGACGACCGCGGGCGTGCGCGTTCGCGAAGCGAGCTCCGTCCTGGATCCGGCGCGGGTCGAAGCGCTGGTCGCGCGGCTCAGCGAGGACGAGCGCAGGCGCGCGATCGAAGGGCTGGCGTTGCTGGCCGCTGCCGCCGAGGATGCCAACAAGTCAAGTCGTCAAGGGGCTCGAGCTGACGCGAGGGAGGCGTGATGCGCTGGATCGTGTGGATCGCAGGGTCGCTAGTGGTGATCGTCGCCGTCATTGCCGTCGTCGGCGCCCGGCTTCCGGTGAAGCACACCGCGTCGCGTACGGCTCGCATTGGCGTCCCTCCGCCGGCGCTCTACCCGATGATCGTCGAGCTGGCCCGCGCGTCGGACGTGCCGGTTCGATTCGAGCGGGAGGAGCCGCCATCTCTCCTGATCGCGCGCATCGCCGATCCGAAACTTCCCTTCGGGGGTACCTGGACCTACCGCATTGCCGCCGCGGCATCGGGAAGCGATCTGACCATCACTGAAGACGGTGAAGTCTATAATCCGTTCTTCCGCTTCATGTCGCGTTTCGTGTTCGGTCATCACGCGACGATGGACGAGTTCATCAAGAAACTGCAGGCGCGGGCGCGATGAGCCCGGCGAGAAAAGCGGCGAAGCGCGTGGAGTTCTGCAGCACGCGCAGCCGCGTCGAGAAACTCGGAATCAAGCCCGGCGCGGATCTTCTGCTTCTCGGGATCGAAAACGATCGGGAGTTCGTGGCGGAGCTGCGCGCCGCTGGCGCGCGCATCCGCACCGGCGGCGCCTCACAGGCGGACATGATCTTCGCGACGTTCAGCCATCGCGACGATCTGCGGCGGCTGTCAAAGCTCGTCAGCCGTGTCAAGGCAGACGGCGTGATCTGGACGCTGCGGCCGAAAGGTTCGAAAGATATTACTGAAGCCGAAACGATGCGTGCCGGGCATGCGGCAGGCCTCGTCGACGTCAAGGTCGTGAGCTTCTCGAGCGTGCTCACTGCCGAAAAATTCGTCGTGCCCGTCGCCCGCCGCGGCGCGCACCCGAAAGGCTGAGCTGATGCTTGACTGTATGAGAACGGCACGCAGCATGTAACGGACGCTGCAGGTATGGGTGATCTCAACGCCCGTCTGCTCGACGAACTGGTCGACGCGGTCAAGGACCTGCTCAAAAAAGAGCAATCCGACCGCCTTCGCGACGTCTATCTCATCGGCGACATCGAAAAGGAGGTCGCCAAGGGCGTCATCGAACGCCTGCGCGAGCTCGCCGGCGAAAACCGCAAACCCATCACTCTGTACATCAACAGTGCAGGCGGCAACGTCACCGACGGCCTCGCCCTCCACGACGTCATCCGCCACATCGTCGCCAGCGGCACGGAAATCACCGTCATCGTCCAGGGGATGGCTTATTC
>JBKPSE010000278.1:0-2749 GCA_046765855.1 Acidobacteriota bacterium
CTGCCGAACATCTCGTCACCGCCGGACGCTTTCCTCCGCAACGACTAGCGGTCACCGGCAGCGCTCGGTTGGACGAGCTCGGCGCCGCGGTCCGCGCGCTTGGAACCGATGACATCGAGCGGGTGCGGCGCGATGCCGGCACGGCGAGCGGACAATCTCTCGTGCTGTTCGCCGCCAAGGAACGCGAGGCGCGGCGGCCGCTCCCCGCTCTCGTCGCTGCGGTTCGCAAAATGCCGGACGTCCAGCTCGTGATCAAACCGCATCCCGCGGAAACGCCGGACGTCTACGCCGGAGCCGTGCGCGGTGTTCCCAACGTCCGCGTGTTGCCCGCCGAGACGCCATTGCCGCCGCTGCTCGCTGCCGCCGGCGCCATCGTCACCGTCAACTCGACGCTGGCAATCGACGCCTCGAGCCTCGGCATTCCCTGCGTGGTCATCGGACTGCCGAACAATCTGACGCCGTTCGTCGACGCGGGACAGATGCGCGGCGCCGACTCCGAGGAGGAAATCCAGGCGGCACTCGCGCAAGTCCTGTATGATCAAGTGTTCCGCAGCACAGTTGGCAGCAGGCCGGCAGCAAGCCTTGACGGTCAGTCTGCCGCGCGTTCGGCCGCGGCGATTTTGGCGTTGAAGGGAGCGAAGTAGCAGATGCGTGTGTTGATCACTGGCGGGGCGGGGTTCGTCGGCTCGCACCTGTCTGAAGCGCTGCTCGATCGCGGCGACGAAGTGTTCGTCATCGACGACCTATCGACCGGTTCGATCGAGAACATCGCGCACCTCAAGACGCATCCAAAGTTTCATTACACCGTCGACACCGTCGCGAACGAACCGCTGCTGGCCGAGCTCATCGACCGCTGCGATACGGTCGTCCACCTCGCCGCCGCCGTCGGCGTGAAGCTGATCGTCGAGGCGCCAGTTCGCACCATCGAGACTAACGTGCACGGCACCGAAGTGGTGCTCAAGATCGCCAACAAGAAGAAGAAGCTGGTTCTCGTCGCCTCGACCTCGGAGGTCTACGGCAAGAGCGCGGTGGTGCCGTTCAGGGAAGATGCGGATCTGGTCCTCGGTCCGACCACCAAGCACCGCTGGGCCTACGCCTGCAGCAAGATGATCGACGAATTCCTGGCGCTGGCGTACTGGAAAGAGCGCAAGCTTCCGGTCATCGTCGTCCGTCTCTTCAACACGGTTGGACCCCGTCAGACGGGGCAGTACGGGATGGTGATTCCCAATCTCGTGCGGCAGGCGCTGCAGGGGCAGCCCATCACCGTGTTCGGCGACGGTACTCAGTCGCGCAGCTTCACTTACGTCGGGGACGTCGTGCGGGCCATGGTAGCCTTGATCAACGAGCCGCGCGCTATCGGGCAGGTCTTCAATATCGGCAACGGCACGGAGATCTCTATCGGCGACCTTGCCGCGACGATCAAGAAGATGACCGGCAGCGACTCGCCGATCGTCAAGATTCCTTACGACCAGGCCTACGAGGCCGGTTTCGAAGACATGCCGCGCCGCGTGCCCGATATCTCGAAGATACGGGCGCTCATCGGCTATGAACCGACCGTCGCACTGGACGAGATTCTCTCGCGCGTAATCGCTTCGCTTCGCGACGCATGAAACTGAAAGCCACCGCACGGCGCGCCACCGAATCGCTGCTCCGCCGCCAGGCGAAGCCGATCCGGCGGCTGCTGCTCGCCACCGGGCGCGATCGCGCGCCGCGGCTGCCCGAGATCGTGCAGATCGAGAGCACGAACATCTGCAACGCGAAGTGCGTCTTCTGCCCGCGCGACGAGATGCACCGGACGCAGGGGGTCATGAGCCGGGAGCTGTTCCGCAAGATCGCCGACGAATGCGCGGCGCTCGGCATCACTCACGTACGCATGCACAATTACGGCGAAGCGTTCCTCGATCGCTACCTGACCGAGAAGGTTCGCTACGCCAAAGAAAAGGGGATCAAGGAAGTCGGGATGATCAGCAACGGCTCGCTGATCACCGAGAAGGTCGCGCGGGCGATGGTCGAAGCCGGGCTCGACGCGATCAACATCAGCGTCGACGCCGGGGGCAAGGACGTCTTCGAGCAGACGCGCATCGGCCTGAATTACGACAAGGTCATTGCCAATATCGAACGGCTCGTCCGCATCCGCGGCGAGCTCGGCAAGACGCGGCCGCGCTTGATTCTGTCGTTCGTGCGCCAGAACAATTCAGCGGACGAGCAGGCGTTCATCCAACACTGGGGCCGCATCGCCGACAAGATTCACATCACCGAGCTGCACAACTGGGCCGGCACGCTGAACCACGAGTCGGATGTGAACTACCCCTGCTATCGGCCCTGGCTGACCTTCACCGCACTGTGGGACGGGCGAGTCTCGCTCTGCTGCGCGGATTTCGACGGGAAGACGATCCTCGGCAACCTCAACACGCAATCGATCGAGGAAATCTGGAATTCGGAGCCGTACCGCGCGGTGCGGCGCCAGCACCTGGAAAGCGGCGGCCCGGACGTCTGTCGTGCCTGCGACCTGCCGCGCAAAGACTCTCCACTCTGGATTACCAAGCTCGCCTGAGTACCTGAGCCGGACGGCCTGAGCCACAGGTTCGATCCGGCTGCCGTGCTCGCGATAGCGTCTTAACAGCGGTATACTCGAATGCGAGCCACATCAATGAAGAACATCCTTCTGCGCGGCGCGTTTCTCGCGGCCCTGGCCTGCGGCCTGTCCACCCCGGCGAATGCCGGCGAATTGAAGCTGACGATGCAGGAC
>JBKPSE010000279.1:0-5343 GCA_046765855.1 Acidobacteriota bacterium
ATCCTCACCCGCTCGCCAATCGTGACGTAGGGGCCGATGACCGTGCCGCCGCCAATCGTCGCCCCCGGATGCACGATCGCAGTCGGATGGATGTCGGCCGGGGTTCCGATTCCAGCTTCCAGCTTCCCGCTTCCGGCTTCCGGCTTCTTCCCGCTTCCCGCGTCCAGCTTCCTGCTTCCGGCTTCCAGCTTCCCGCTGGCGGGTTCCCGGTGCGGCATCACCTGCTCGAGTCCGATCACCAGCTCCGCTTCCGCCGCGACGCCGCCGTTGATCGTCGCCACCGCCTTGGCGCGCGCGATCGAGGCACGCCGCGCGCCCAACGTCACTTGCAGCGTCAGGCGATCGCCGGGAACCACCGGCAGGCGGAACTTGGCGTTGTCCACTCCGCGCAACCACGTACTCGAAACCGCGGGTCCGGCCGGCGCGTGGACGAGCAGGATGGTTGCCACCTGCGCCAGCGTCTCGATCATGAGCACGCCGGGCATCAGCGGCGAACCGGGGAAATGCCCCTGGAAGAAATCCTCGTTCACGGTGACGTTCTTGACGGCGGTGATCCGCCGCCCCGGCTCGTGCTCGGTTATCGCGTCGACGAGCGGCGACGGATACCGGAAGCACAGCCGGTCGAGCGAGGATTGGATGTCGATCGTCGGGGGCACGACACACGAGTTTATCAGTGTCGAAGTGTCGGCGCACTCTGTTGGGGAGCGGACTGTCAGTGTCGTGCTAACGGTGCTAGAGGTGCGGGGTCAGTGTCGTGCTAACGGTGCTAGAGGTGCGGGTAGCTGCTAGGGGTGCTGGTGCGGAACGGTGCTGATGGTGCTAGGGGTGCCGTGCTGAATGGTGCTGATGGTGCTAGGGTGCCGTGCAACGGGTGCTATGGTGCTGGCGTGCCGTGCTGAACGGGGCGGGCGAGAAGGGTGCGAAGAGTGCTGCTGCACCCTTGCACCCCTTAGTCCTTGGCGCTTAGCGCCGCCGCACGCTTGGCGCGGTCAGCGCGACGGCTGACAGTGCGGCCGCTCGGCGTGCGGCGCGCTACTTCTTCGCGTCCAGCCGCTTCACGACTTCGTCGGTGATGTTCAGGCCGGGATGGACGTAGGCCGCGCCGGAATCGGCGATGCTGAAGACGGCGTGGAGGTTCTTCTCCTTGGCCACTTCCTCGATGATCGGCAGCAGCCGCTTCTGGAACTCCGCCTGCAGCTCGTTCTGGAGGTCGTTGAACTCGGCCTGGGCGTTGGTCTGTGTGTACTGGATGTCGCGCTGCATCTTCTCGATGTCCTTCTCCAGCTGATTGCGCGCGGCGTCGTTGAGCACGTTGCCGCCGGTGTTCAGCTTGGTCTGCAGCGCCTGCAGCTGCTTGTTCTTGTCCTGGATCTCCCCCATCTTCTTCTCGTTCAGCGCCGCGAGCTTCTTCGACGCTTCCTTGCCCGCGGCCGACGTGCCGGCGATGGCGTTGATGTCGATGAACGCGATCTTGGCGTCCTGCGGGAACGGCACCGGCGGCGTCGGCGGTTTCGGCGCGGGCTGTGCCGGGGTGGTCGCCGGCGGCTGCGTTGGGGTCTGCGGCTTGGCGCCTCCCGCCGGCGGCTGCGTGGCTTGTGCGAAAGCGGAGGCAGACAACGCCACGGTCAACGCCACCGCGGCCAAGGACATCTTCACAGCTCTCATCTGAATATTTCCCCTTCGTTTCTGACCAGTTACCAGTTACCAGCTTCCAGCTTCCAGCTCTCGGCTACCAGCTCTCAGCTACCAGCTTCCCGTTACCAATTTCCAGCGGCCCCGATCCAGACAGGCGCCGCTGGCCACTGCCAACTGCGGCCGGCGATCGGCAACTGGTAACCGGCGACTGGCGACTGGTAACTCTTCTCCTAGAACGTCGTCCCGACCGCGAAGCGGAACTTGAACCGCTTCTCGGGCTGGAAGTTGTTGTCGAGCACCCCGCCCCGCGACGGGTTCATCGCGAAAATGAGGCGGAACGGCACGTTGAGCACCGGCATGAAGAACCGGACCTCGGCGCCCGTCGACGCCTTGAACGCCGGCGTCGTCCCGATGATATCGGTACGTGTGTCCAGACCGCTGAGAAAGCCGCTGACCGCGTAGAGCGAGGTCAGCGAGTCGGCCGGACTCAGGCCGCCGATTGTGGTCTGACGCTTGACGTTTTCGCGCCAGGCGAAATTCTCGCCGTTGTCGCGCACCTGGCCGGCATCGGCAAAGAGCACGAGCCGAACCGGACCGGCGATGTTGATCAGATATTCCGCGTTGAACAACAGGCTCTTGTTGCCGCCGAGCACGATGCCGGTGTTCAGATCGCGCGGACCGACGCTGCGGATGTCGAAGCCGCGGATGCTGTATTCGCCGCCGAGGAACAGCTTCTCGAAAATCGGCAGGGCCGGAGTTGTCTCGCGGCCGGTTTTAGGATCGATCACCGTCCCGTAGGGGCTGATGAACTCGAACGCGGCGCGCATGCCGATCGAAGTGCGGCGATTGATCGCGTGATACAGGATACCTTCGGTCTTCGCTGTATAGAACTTGCTGTTGCCGCCCAGACCCGCGAGCTCCATGCCCAACGACAGCTTTCGACCTGTCGTCGGAAAGATCGGGTTGTCGATCGTGTTGAACAGGAAGCTCGGACCGATCTTGCTGATGATCCGCTGCCCCCCCTGGTTCTGCAGCAACGTGTCGGCGAGGAACGGATTGTTCGCCAGATTCGCCGCCTGTGAGTAGAAGGGATTGAGTTCCTTTACCTTCACGCGCTGGTAGCTGTAGCTCATGAAGATGCGCGAGAAGGCGCCCGCCGGAAAGCCCCAGACGGTGTTCATGCCGGCCGAGGCCTGCGTGAACTGACCGATGTACTGGATCTCTGTGTTGAACAGGTCGATGCCGGCGGTGATCGGACGATCGAAGAGGAACGGCTCGGTGAAGCCGACCTGATAGTTCTTGGCGCGGTTCCCCTGCTGCGCCGAGACGCTGAAGGTCTCGCCGCGGCCGAGGAAGTTCGAGGTCTGGAACGCGAGCTGACCGAAGAAGCCTTCGTACTGAGAGACGCCGGCGCCGAACGTAATCTGGTTGCGGTTCTGCTCTTCGAACTTCAGCCGGACGTCGACGTGCGCATCCATGTTCGGCGTCTTCTGCACGTCGATGGCGTCCCCTTCCAGCGGCTTGAAGTAGCCGAGCTGATTCAGGCGGCGCACGCTGTACTTCAACGCCTCGGTGTTGAAGACGTTGTTCTCGTAGAGACGGATTTCGCGGCGAATGACGTTGTCGCGCGTCGTCGTGTTGCCAAGAAAGATGATGCGGTTGACGAAGTACTGCTTGCCTTCCTCGAGCCGCATGGTGATGTTGACCACCGGTTTTTTGTCGGTGCCCTTGACGGAGGGCCCGCCGTTCGCCGGTCCCGGTGGCCCCGCGGCTTCTCCCGCCGGTGCCGTCGCCCCAGCTGAAGGTGCGCCGTTAGGGTCGGGATCGTTGGGGAACGAATAGTCGGGGACGCCGGTGAACTCGAAATAGCCGACGCTGCCGTAAACCTCGCGCGCCTTTTCGAAGCCCTTGCGGATCTTCTTCTCGTTGAACCAGTCGCCTGATTCCAGCTTGAACAGCGGACGCAGCCCTTCGGTCTTCACCACGGTATTGCCCGCGAAGCTGACTTCACCGATTCTGTAGCGCGGCCCTTCCGTGACAGGAATCTGCAGCTGGACCCACCGCGTCTTGCCGTCCTTTGCATCTTCGAGAATCTTCAGCTGCGGCTGGCCGACCTGCGCCTTCACGTAGCCGCGCTCGCGGTAATACTGCACGACCTTGTCGGCGTCTTCCTCGAACTTCGCTTCCTTGAAGGTGCCGCCGCCGGTGATGAACTTGAGCCAGCGGTTCGGCGCCTTGTTCTCCTTCATCTTGGAGCCGAGCTTGCCATCGCTGATCGCGCTGTTGCCCTGGAAGTCGACGCCGCGAATCTTCACCTTCGGGCCTTCGGTGATGTGGAACGTCAGGTTCACCGTTTTCGACTGCGCGTTGACCGCTTTGATCTCGGGCCTCACGTCGGCGTACTCGTAGCCCTTCTCGGCGTACAGCTCGCGGACGACGCCGGCAACCTTGCGCACCGTGCCCTGGTCGATGAACGAATCGAGGCGGATCTGCAGGTTCCGCTTCTTGAGCTC
This sequence comes from Acidobacteriota bacterium, assembly GCA_046765855.1. Taxonomy (GTDB): domain Bacteria; phylum Acidobacteriota; class Vicinamibacteria; order Vicinamibacterales; family 2-12-FULL-66-21; genus JAICSD01. The sequence continues at coordinate 4,149 of JBKPSE010000279.1, forward strand.
GTCGTCGATCTTCGACATCTCGACCTTCTTCGAGCCGACGTAGTCGACGATCTTGACGCGCTGGCGCTCCTCCATGTTGTAGAGGATCACCTTGCCGACGACGCCGTTGGCGAACGTGTAGTCGTGCGTCTCGACGGCGAGGTCGTCCAGGAAGTTCGTCGCCCACAGCCGCTTGAAGTCGGCGAGCATGATCTGTTCGATCTTGTCGTCGTAGGGCACCCATCGATTGGACGACGGGACGCTGACGTGGTTCTTGACCTCCATGTAATAGAGGTAGGTCTGCGCGTCAACCACCGGCGAGCCGCCTTGCTTCTCGAAACAGGGGCCGACCTGGTAGACAACGGGCCCGGAGCCGGCCGGAGGCAGCCGCGAGGGGGGACCTATTTGGTACAGCCCACCGCAAAGCGGCAGCGTCGGACCGGCCGGCGCTCCTTGGCCCGCCGAAGGCGCAGGCGAAGGCGGCTGGCCCGCCGGAGGCGGCTGCCCTTGGCCCGCTGTGGGCGCAGGCGAGGGCGGCTGGCCCGCCGGTGCCGCAGGCGACGGCGGCTGAGCGGACGCGGTTGCGGCAGCCAGGATCGCGGCCGCGAAAATCCCGTAAGGCTTCAACATGCGCTGAGGAGCAGGTCCCCCTGCGGCGGCATGCCGCAGGGACACCAAGCCATGATTTTACTTGAATTTGGACGTCCGGGGCGGCACTTCAGCCTTCGGTCAACGCCTCAACTTCACAACGCTCAACCGCCAATCAACTCCGTAGCACGCAACTCCCGACTCCAAAATTCCGGACGAATTTTGAATTTTGGGAGTTTTGGGCGTTGGGAGTTGGACGTTAATTGGGCCTTGTGGAGTTGTGGCGTTGCGGAGTTATGGAATTGAAAGGACGCCGCTACGCGAGCCGGCGCCCCTCCTCGACCTGCCCGGACGGGCGATATGCGAGCGCCCCGCCTTCCAGGTAGACCTCGATGTCGCCGCCCTTGAGATGGCCGCGAATCAGTTCCTCGGACAACGGATCTTCGATGTAGCGCTGGATCGCGCGGCGGAGCGGACGGGCGCCGTACGAGCGGTCCTTGCAGGTCTGTTCGATGATCCAGTCGACCACTTCCGTCGCGAGCTCGAGGCGAATCTTGCGGTCGACCAGGTTGTCGTTCAACTGCTTCACCAGCAGCTTCGTGATCGTGCGCAGGTCGTCGTCCGAGAG
>JBKPSE010000280.1:0-6296 GCA_046765855.1 Acidobacteriota bacterium
GCGCGGAACGGCAGGCGCAGCTCGAATACCCCGAACAGATTGAGCGCGAGCGCGATGAAGAGCGCCGTGATGCCCAGGTTGATCCAGGGGTTCGCCGCGAACCGATTCAACCCCGCGGCGCCCGCAATCGACGCGAGCACCGTGCCCAGAACGGTAAAGGTCAGGACGATGCCGGCGCCGTAGAGCGCTGCGGTAACAATCGCCCGCCGGCGCGTAGCTGACGCGTGGTTGGTGAAGTACGACACGGTGATTGGCACCATCGGGAAGACGCACGGAGTCAGCAGCGACAGTGCACCCATGGAGATCGCCAGCCAGATGAACGCCGTCCACGTGCCGGCCTCTGCGGCGAACGCGATCGGCTTGGCCGCCGCGGGCGCCTCCGCGTTGGCAACAGCAGGTCGGGGGTTGGGAGGTGATTGAAGGATGGGAGTTGGCTGGGGACTGGTACGTGAACGTTCGGACTCTTCACCTCTCCCCCAGCGCAACGGCAGACGCAGCGTCGCGGTCGCCGGCGGCAGACACAGCCTGCTCGTGCAGGCCTGGTAGCCGATGTCGATCTGGAGGGTTCCGCGATCCCCTCGCGCGTTCGAGGCAAGTCTGACGGGAACCCGCAGCGTGAAGGAACCGTCGTAGGTCTCGGTGTTGATCTCGAAGTTGCGATCGAACGCACTGACGGGCCGCGGTCCGACGATCGCGCCGTCACGCGCGAAGAGCGCGCGCGGTCCTACCGATACCGTGGTCGGCACCGGCCCACCAGGGCCCTGCGTGACCGAGTAGACGTGCCAGTCGTCATCCACGGTCGCGGCGATCAGCAGCTCGAACCGGCCGCCGGGTTTCAGATCGCCGGCCGATGTTTTTGCCGACCAGTGAACCGGATCCTGCGCCAGAGCCGGCGATGCCGTCGCGAGGACGAGCGCCAGCACAACGACGCGGCTCATCGGAGCAGCGATTCGATCTGCAGCTCGAACGTGCGCTGCTCGCGCGGGCTGCGGATGATCCCGGGCTTGAAGATGATTCGTCCCTGCTTGTCCAGGAGCAGGTTGGTGGGGAACCCGCGCGCGCCGTACGTCCGCTCGGTCCACTCCGTCGTCGTTTCGAGCGGCCGGAAGGTGAAGTGATTCTTCGACAGGTACGGCACCACGAAGTCGCGCTCTTCGGGTAAGACGTTCAACGAGAGAATCTCGAATCCGCGATCCTTGTACTTGTCGAGGACTCGCTGCAGGGTTGGAAACTCGCCGCGGCACGGACCGCACGAGGGATACCAGAAATTGAGCAGCACGACCCTGCCGCGGTAGTCGGACAACGAAACCATGCGGCGATCGGGATAGTCCGGCAGCGAGAACGCCGGCGCTGGCGACGCCGCGGCCTCCCGCCGTTTTGCCACGTCCGATGCGATGTCCGCGGGCGTCTTGGTCAGCGCGCGTCCCGTCTTTTCCAGCGCGCCAATGAGTGCATCGGACGGTGTTCTGGCCACGACCTCGGCAAGCCGCTCGTAGGCCGCGTGCGCGTCGCCGGCCGCCTCGAGCGCTGCGGCGCGCGCAATCGCGAGCGGCGCCTGATCCATGTAAGCGCGCAGCGGCTTGACACCGTCGAGCCGGCGCACTGCGCCCGCCGCGTCACCCCTGCCGAGGAGCGCCGATGATTCCTGCAAGGCTCTCGCATAAGACCCCTGCTCTTGCCACGTCTTCTGTTCGGATTTCGCGGTGATGCGCGCCTGCATGTCGGCGGCGAGCTCACTCGCCCGCGAAGGATCGAGGCCGATTAGAACCTCGAAGAGATCCGACATGCCCGACTCCGACCACGTGAACTTCTCGGGCGGGAACTCGCGGCGCAGGCGCTCGTAGATCGCCAGCTTCTCAGTCAGCTCGGGTGTCTCGTAGGCGGCCCAGTAGAGGCCTTGCGCGCCGCGCTCTGTCGCCGGGAATCGGGTCGCCACGTCCTGCAGCAGCTTGCGCGACGCGACCGGGTCGATCGTTTTCATCGCGCTCGCGTAGTAGAAGAAGTAGCTCGGATCGGTGGGATTCAGATCCGCCGCCTTCTTCAGGTAGGCCAGTCGCTGCGGGTTGTCGCCGTGCAGCTCCGCGATCAGCGCCAGGTCTTGATACGGACGCGCGAACGACGGGCGAATGGCGATGGCGCGCTCGAGATGCTGTTCCGATTCGCTCCAGTTCTTGTCGGCGAGCTTCGACAGCGCCCACTCGAGAACTTCGTTGCCGGGCTGCGCCTTCGCCCAGCCCTGATAAAGCCGCTTCAGCTCCTGAGTCGCCCGTTTCTGCGCGGCGGCGTCGCCGGTTCGCTTCGCCGGATCGTACGCGTATGCCGCCATCTCAGTGGCTTCGATGAACTGCTCGTGCGCGTCCACGAAACGAGGATCGGCGTCGATGGCCGCGCGGAACAACGGAACCGCTTTGGCCTGGTCACCGGCACGCAGCGCGGCGACGCCCTGGTCGTAGAACGCTTTGGCCGCAGAAGAAGGCTGCGGCTCGCGCACCTGCGCCTGGAAAAGCTCGCTCGCGAGCAAGAGCGCCGCCAGGACCGGTGTCGCGACCATGGCCGGATTCTAACGCGTCGGGGCGCAGCGCTGTTCGACTGGCGGCGCCGCGGACGGACCATCCGCGGCGACGAGACTCTCAGTGATGTGTCGGCGCCGCGGTCGGGGGCGTAACGGGACGCGGCATGGGCAGATCTGGCATCGGCCTGCCCGCAAACAGTCGCCGCGCCGCCAGGCCGAGAAGCCGCGCAGTTTTGGCCGAGCGCTGCACGCGCGCGCTGTCGGTGGCGATACCGGTGTTCGCGTACATCTGGCGGTACAGCTTCGAGATCAGCACGAACGCCAGCCTGGCTTTGGTCGACTCGACCGAACGCGATGCGCGCGCCCAGATGCGCGGCCAGCTGTAGAACTGATCCCACGCCGACTGCGCGCCAACGCGGATCTCCTCCAGCGTCATCGTCGGATGCTCGGTATAGAGCTTCGGCCGCCGCGGCTCCGGAATCAACCAGTGCTGAGTGATGGGAACGCCGTCGACGCGCATGTTGCGGTGCTTGTCGTCCTTCGCCCACTTCTCGAAGTCGAGCGTGCCCGGGAACGGCGTGAGCAGCACGAACTGCGCGAAGGTGAGGTCCGCCCGTTCGGCGAGCGCCACCGTCGCCTCCCAGGTGTCTTTCGCATCGCTGGGCAGGCCGAAGATGAACGAGCCGAGCACGTGGATGCCATGGCGCTTGAAGGTGCGCAGCCGCGCGATCAATTCATCGCCGTAGAGATTGAACCCCTTGTAGACGTCTTTCAGACCCGCTTTCGTCACCGCCTCGACGCCGACCAGCGCGCCGCGGATGTGCGCCCGCTTCATCGCGTCGAGAAACTCCGTGTCCTCTGCCGCCTCCATGGTGATCTGCGTGTAGAAAACCAGATCATTCGGCAGTTGCGCGAGCTGCGCCATCAGGGCAAAGCGCTCGGCGCGCAGCGCCTCGAGCTCGTGCAGGCGCGTCTTGTCGGCGCGCCGCCGCGCCATCGCCAGGTCTTCGAACGACACCGGATAGAAATTGTCGTCGGCGAGCGCGATGAAGCGAAAGCCGAGCCGCCGCAGCTCGACGACTTCGCGCACGATGCGATCCACTTCGCGCTGCCGCGGCTCCTGACCGTCGGTGCGCCAGACCGAACAGAACGAGCAGTGCTTCGGGCAGCCGCGCACGGTCTGCACCGACGCCCACATATAGCGGCGCTGCGGCAGCAGGTCCCAGCGCGCCGGCAGGAACTGATCCCCGGCGATGCGTCCGCCTTCGTAGAGCCGCTGCGGCGTGCCGTTGAAACAGTCTTCGACCGCTTTCGGCCAGATCACGTCGCCGTCGCCGCGCACGACCGCGTGCGCGCCGCCATGCTCGTGCACTTCGTCGGGGAACAGCGTCGCATGGATGCCGCCGAAGACCACCCATGCGCCGCGTTCACGGCACTTCTTCCCTATTTCATAGCCCTTGAGGGCATTGCCGGTATGGATGCCGATGCCGACGACGTCCCCCGCGTCGATCAGCGACATGTCGATCGGCTCGAGGGTCTCGTCGACCAGATGCGGATCGCCCCACTGCGTTCCGGTTGCGGCAGCGAGCACGTATAGCCAACGTGGCGTAATCACCGCCACGCCAAAGGACAGATTGCTGGGATTTACCAAATGTACGCGTCCGGCCAAGTCCACCTCGCGATCAGAGTTGCGATATCATACAGTGTCTCAGGACTATACGCGGATACCTGCTCTCGAGCGGGCGGGAGGAGCAAATATATATGGCACACCGTTCACGACCGACCACGAACAAGCGCCAGCGCGAGCAGGCTCGCATCGCGAAGCGCAACGATAAGGCAGCGCGGCTGGCCGATCGGAAGCGTGGCAACGAACGCGCCGACCTCCCCGCCGGAGTCGATCCCGACATCGCCGACATCCGTCCCGGCCCGCAGCCCCTCGCCGACTGGCAGCTCGAGACCGAAGAAGAGACCTAAAACCGGTTCACTCCACCCATTCGGCGATAAAGACGTTCGTTTCTCCCTCAGACTTCGCGTTGCGGTTGGACGCGAAGACCAGATGCCTCCCATCCGGCGAGAACATCGGGAACCCATCGAACGTCGGCTCGAAGGTCACCTGCTCCAGTCCGCTGCCATCCACGTTGATCAGAAACAGATCGAAATTCCGCTGCTGCGGATCCTTCACATTCGACGCGAAGATCAGCCGCTTCTGATCCGGGTGCCAGGACGGCGCGAAGCTGGCCGCCCCGAGTGAGGTCACTTTGGTGTTGTGCCCTCCGTCACGATCCATGACGTACAGCTCGAGCTTGGTCGGCCGCCAGAGATGATCCTTCAGCAGCGCCATGTAGTCGGTCATCTCGGAACCCGGGGACAGCGGACGGCCGCGATAGGCGATGCGCTTGCCATCCCAGGAAAAGAATGGACCGCCGTCAGGACCCGGGCGGTTGGTCAGCCGCCGCACGCCGGACCCGTCCGCCCGCATCGTGTAGATCTCCATGTCGCCGTCGCGCACGCTGGTGAAGGCGATGACGCCGTCCGGCGCAATCGTCGCCTCCGCGTCGTAGCCCGGTGTCGTCGTCAGCGGCCGCAGATTCGATCCGTCGGCGCTCGCGCGGTAGATGTCGTAGCCCTCGTAAATCGGCCAGACGTAGCCCCGCTCGTAGCTTGGCTTCGGCGGGCAGGCGGCGCCCGCCTTGTGGGTCGACGCGAAAAGAATGTCGCGGCCGTCCGGGTAGAAGTAGCCGCACGTGGTTCGGCCGGTGCCGGTGCTCACGCGCTTCAGCTCGCTGCCGTCGATCCTCATCGTGAAGATCTGGTCGCACGGAATGCCTTCACGCGTCGACTGGAAGATGATGCGCGAGCCGTCCGCCGAGAAGTATGCCTCGGCGTTTTCACCGCCGAACGTCAGCTGCCGGATATTCCGCAGGTGCCGCTCGACGCCCGCCGGTGCCGGCGTCGCGGGCGTCTGCAGGGCGCCGGCGCCGAGCGTCAGGGCCAGCATCATCGCAGTCGGTTTCATGCTGGTAAGATACCCGAGCCATGGCGGCCCCGGGCAAAGTTCCGATCCGCACGCTGTTCGTCTGTCAATACAACCGCAAGCGCAGCGCCACCGCCGAACGGGTGTTCGCGAAGGACGCCTCCCTCGAGGTCCGGTCCGCCGGCACCAGTGAAGACGCGCTGGTGCGCGTGAACGAGCGGATGCTGGAGTGGGCGGACATCGTCTTCATCATGGATGACGAGCAGAGGCGCGACCTGCAGCGCATGTTTCCCGGCCACGCCAAACTCGACCGCATGATCTGCCTCGAAATCCGCGACGAGTACCACTTTCTCGATCCGGAACTGGTGCGAATGCTCGAGGAGCGCACCCGGCCGCATCTGGCGAAGCTGAAAGACAGCTGACGCGACAATCAGCTGCGCCGGAGGCGGAGCGCGTTCGCAATCACCGAGACGGAGCTCAGGGTCATCGCGGCGCTTGCCCAGATCGGGCTGACCAGAATTCCGGCGGCGGGATAGAGAACGCCGGCCGCGACCGGCACCCCGATCACGTTGTAGCCAAAGGCGAGCGCCAGGTTCTGCCTGATGTTGCGCATCGTGTCGCGGCTGAGCCGGCGCGCGCGAACGAGTGCGCCGAGATCCCCCTTCACCAGGGTGATGCCCGCGCTCTGCATCGCGACGTCCGTGCCGGTCCCCATCGCGATCCCGACCGAGGCCTCGGCAAGCGCAGGCGCGTCGTTGATCCCGTCACCGGCCATGGCGACGACTGCCCCTTTGTCGCGCAACTCGCGCA
>JBKPSE010000281.1:0-2280 GCA_046765855.1 Acidobacteriota bacterium
GCGGTTCATGGTGGGTAATGATGCCTCATTGCGGGGCTAGGAGTTGACCGGATCAGCACAGCGCGTCAAAGGCGTCGGGATAGATGGTGATCAGCGGCTCCGGGTCGAACGCCTGGTCGATGGTGACGACATCGAACCGGCAGGGGCGATCGCTGATGGCGTGCACGACCAGGTATTCGGCCGCCACGCGACTCACCTGCCGCTTTTTCGCGTCGGTCACGCTCTCGGCGGCCGTCCCGCACTCCTCGTCGGCGCGCGCCCGCACCTCCACGAACACCAGCGTGCCGCCATCGTCGGCAACGATGTCGATTTCGCCGCGATCGGTTCTGTAGCGGCGTTCAAGAATTGCGTACCCACGCGCGACGAGCGCGGCGGCGGCGAGTTCCTCGCCAATCAACCCGAGATGCTGCCGCTGCCAGGTCACTTGGGCGCGGCTCGCAAACGGCGCGCCAGCCGCGGTCCGCGTCAAGACCGGGCCAGCGCTTCACATGCGTCGTCCAGGCCCTTGGCTACGAAGAAGCGCCCTTGCTCGCCGATCCCGCCATCGCGTGTGACTGCGCCACTTCGGTCATCGACTCGTCGAAGAGCCGCAGCACGATGTCGGCCTGCGCCTTAGTGAGGACGAGCGGCGGGGCGAAGCGGACGGCGTTGCGGCCGGCGCCAAGAATCAAGACGCCGCGCCGGAACATCGCCTGTACCAAGGCGTTACGTTCGTCGACCGCGCGCGTCTTGGTTTTCTGATCGCGGACGAGCTCGACGCCGATCATCAGACCGCGGCCGCGCACGTCACCGATCAGCGGGTGCTTGTTCTGCAAGTCGCGGATGCCGGACATGAGATGTTCGCCGACGGCTGCCGCGTTCTGCACGAACTGTTCGCGCAGCAGCCTGATCGTCACCAGCGCCGCCGCGCAGGAGACGGGATTGCCGCCGAACGTGCTCGCGTGCGCGCCGGGGGGCCAGCTCATGACGTCGGCGCGGGCGCAGGTGATGCCAAGCGGCAGACCGGAGGCGATGCCTTTCGCGATGTTGACGACGTCGCCGGTGATGTCGAAGTGCTCGGAGGCGAACATCTTTCCCGTCCGTCCCATGCCGGACTGCACTTCGTCGAGGACCAGCATCATCCCGTGCTGCCTGGCGAGGTCGCGCAGCCCCTGCAGGAATGCCTTGGGCGGCACGATGTAGCCCCCCTCCCCCTGGATCGGCTCGACGACGATCGCCGCGACTTCATCCGCCGCGGTCAGGTGCACCAGGATCTGATCGCGGATGAACGACAGCGACGCTTCGGCGCAGGCGTCGGCGCTGCCGTTGAAGCGGTAGGTGTCGGGATACGGCGCGTGATACACACCGGACATCAGGGGACCGAAACCGCGGCGCTGGACCGATTTGCTCGACGTCAACGCCAGCGATCCGAGCGAGCGTCCGTGGAAGGAGCCGAGAAAGGCAATGATGTTCGGCCGCTTGGTGAAGTAGCGCGAGACCTTGATCGCCGCTTCCGTCGCTTCGGTTCCGGAGTTGCCGAAGAAGGTGCGGACGTCGCCGGCAATCGGCACGAGCTTGGCCAGCTCCTCGGCAAGGCGGACCTGCGGTTCGTAATAGAAGTCCGTCCCCGACATGTGAATGAACTTTGCGGCCTGCTCGCTGATCGCTTTCACGACTTCAGGATGCGAGACACCAGTTGAATTGACCGCGATGCCGGCGGCGCAGTCGATGAAGGTGTTGCCGTCGACGTCCTCGACGACGGCGCCTTCACCGCGCGCGATGACCAGCGGGTAGTCGCGCGTGTAGGACGGCGACACGAATTTCGCGTCCTTGTCGATGATCGCCTTGGCCTTGGGGCCGGGCAGGGGCGTTTTGATGTTGGGAGCGTTCATGATTTGGTTCGATCGGCCCGCCGGGCCTCGCTTGCAGCCGCTGGCGTGGTGCGGCGGGTTCGCCACTCTTTTGTCACTTGCGTTTCCATCTGGTGCCCGATGGCGTGTCCTCGAGAAGGATGCCGCGTGCGTCGAGGTCTCTTCGGATCTTATCCGCTTCGGCGAAATTGCGTGCGGCCCGCGCTCCCTTTCGCGCCTGGATCAGCCGCTCGATCTCGTCGACCGGTACCGGCGGCCGTTCGTCCTCGGCGCGCCGCAGCGACAGGATGCCGAGCACCCGGTCGAACCGATCGAACGTCTCGCGGATCGCCTGCGCGTCGCCGCTTCGCAGCTCTCCGGCATCGATTTTCGAGTTCAAGGCGCGCACGAGATCGAAGACGACGCCGAGGCCGGCCGCGACATTCAAGTC
>JBKPSE010000282.1:0-3714 GCA_046765855.1 Acidobacteriota bacterium
ATGTGGGCGTGGGTGCTGCTCGAACAGCTCGCGCAGGACGTCCGTTACGGGCTGCGCGGCATCAGCCGGAACCGGATGTTCAGCGCGCTCGCGGCGCTGTCGCTGGCGCTCGGCATCGGCGCCAACACCGCGATCTACAGCTTCATGGACGCCATCCTCGTCCGCTCGCTGCCGGTCGCGGATCCAGGTTCCCTCGTCGTCCTCAAGTGGCAGCGCGGGACCGGCGGCGGCAACGCGTCGGTGGCGCACTCGATGGACGGCTCGACGTACCAGAACGCCGCCGGTGTCGAGGGTGCGATCTTTCCGTTTCCGGCGTTCGAGGTCCTCGGCCAGCGCGGGACATCGGTCCTGTCGACGTTGTTCGCGCACAAGCCGGCCGGCGGTCTCAACGTGCAGATTCACGGGGAGCCCGAGCTCGTCCCGGGGGAATTCGTTTCCGGTAGTTTCTTCGCCGGCCTTTCAGTCGTGCCGGCGGCGGGTCGGCTGATTCTCAGCGCCGATGAGGACGCCGGCGCGCCGCCGGTCGCCGTGATCAGCCAGGGCTACAGCGAACGCCGCTTCGGCGGCCCCACCAGCGCGACGGGGCAGCGGATCCTCATCAACAACGTGACATTTACCGTCATCGGCGTGGCCCCCGCTGAATTCTTCGGCGTCGATCCCTCCGCCGCGCCGGAGATCTACCTGCCGATTCGCGCGTCGCTGCTGATCCAGCCGGACACGGCGCGGATGTTCGTCGATCCGAATTACTACTGGGTGGAGATGATGGGCCGCCTCAAGCCCGGCGTCACCCGCGCGCAGGCGAGTGGGGCTCTCGGCGCCGCGTTCACGAACTGGGTCACGCCCACCGCCCGCACCGACAACGAGCGCGCCAACCTCCCCGTCCTCTATCTCGACGAGGGCGCGGCAGGGTTGGACACGTTGAGACGCGAATATTCGAAGCCGCTCTACGTGCTGCTGGCGATGGTGGGGTTGATTCTGGCGATTGCGTGCGCGAACACCGCAAACCTTCTGCTGGCGCGTTCCGCCGCCCGCGCGCGTGAAATGAGCGTCCGCCTCAGCCTCGGCGCCGGCCGGTGGCGCATCGTCCGCCAGCTGCTCACGGAAAGCGTTCTGCTCGCGACGCTCAGCGGCGCGCTCGGCGTCGCTATCGCGCTGGCGGCGATGCGAGTGCTGACGAGGCTGCTGGCAAACGGTCAGGAGCGATATACCCTGCACGCCGAGTTGAACTGGCGCGTCCTGCTCGTCACGCTTGGCCTGTCGACGCTCTGCGGCGTGCTGTTCGGACTGGCGCCCGCGCTGCGGGCGACACGAACCGCCTTGATGACGCGTCTGAGAGACCGCGCCGTCACGCGCCCCGGCGCGATGAAAGTGCTGGTCGTCGCGCAGATCGCGACATCGCTGGTGCTGCTGATTGCCGCCGGTCTGTTCGTGCGCACGCTGTCGAACCTGCGGTCGGTATCGCTCGGCTTCAACGGCGACAACGTGCTGCTCTTCGACGTCAATGCGCCACAGGCGGGAATCACGGAGGCGCGCGCGGCCGAGTTCTACGCCGACCTGCGCCGCCGCCTGAGCGCGCGTCCCGGCGTGCGCGGCGTGACCATGTCGCACGCCTCGCTGATCCGCGCAGGCAGATCCCATCCGATCGCGATCAACGGCCGGACGACGCCTCAGGCGCGGATCCTGTGGGCCGGGCCCGGCTTCCTGACCCTGATGCAGATCCCCGTCGTCCGCGGGCGCGACCTCGACGAGACCGATCGCCAGGGTACGCAGCGTGTCGCCGTGATCAGCGAGCAGTTCGCCCGCGTCAATTTCGGCGACGCCGACCCGATCGGCCGCGACATCGAGATCGGCGGCGCGCTGAGAATCGAGGGCAAGCCGGCCCGCTACACCATCGTCGGCGTCGCCGCCTCGGCCCACTACGGCCCGATCAAGCGCGGCGTCCCGCCAGTGGTCTATGTCTCGTACGCACAGGTGCCCCCTTCGCAGCTCCGCCAGCTGACGTTCGCGGTGCGCACCGACGGCGACCCGCTGCGTTTCGCCGGACAGGTCAGGCAGGTGGTCCACGAAGTGGACGGACGGGTGCCGGTCACGGAGCTGAGGACGCAGCGGATCGACATCGACCAGACCATCAACCAGGAGATCATCTTCGCGCGGCTGTGCACGGCGTTCGCCGTTCTCGCGCTGACCATCTCGTGCGTCGGACTCTACGCCACGATGTCGTACAGCGCGGCCCGGCGCACCAGCGAGATCGGGCTGAGGCTGGCGCTCGGCGCGCGGCGCGGCACCGTGATCTGGATGATGTTGCGTGACGTTTGCGTGCTGACCGTTGCCGGACTCGCGCTTGGCAGCGTCGCCGCCCGCGCCGGCTCGCGTCTGGTCGAATCGTTTCTCTTCCAGATGCAGCCCAACGATCCACGCGCCGGCCTGGCCGCGGCAATGATTCTTCTGGTCGCGGCGATCGCGGCCGGATACGCGCCCGCGCGCCGCGCGTCGCGCGTCGATCCGCTGATCGCGCTGCGCCACGAGTAACTACATGAAAAGGTAGGGCCAACGAAACGATTTGGCGTTACATGCTCTGCATTGGTGGTTCTCGCCGCTGACCGCGGGCACACGGCGCATGGAGTGGAGGGATTGTGGGGTTTGCCACGGAACGCGAACTGGTCGAGCGCGCGCTCGCCCAGGGGGATTCCGACGCGGACGGCGAGCCGGTGTTTCCGCCGGTCGCGCGGCGGTTTCTCGAGGCCCGCGAAGCCTTGGGACTGACGCAGGAGGAGGTGGCCGAGCGCTGGGGACAACCATCGTCCATGTACTGGGATCTCGAGTTCCATGACGACGAGGCGTTTACCGTCGTCACGGTGCGCGACCTGGCGATCCTGACGGAAATCCTGCGAGTGCCGCTCATGCGGTTGCTGTTCGGCGAAGAGCCGACGCCGCCATTGCCGACAGTGGCTTATTCAGAGGTGGCGCGCCGGCTCCAGGCCCGTATGGGCAGCGGAGCGGTCTCGGCAGACGAGTTGAGCGAGCTGGTCGGATGGGAGCTGTCGGAGTTGCTGGAGCAGCCAACCAGGATGGCGGACTTGCCGATATTCGGCCTGCGCTGGGTCTGCGCGGCGGCCGACGTGGATTGGGCCGCGACGCTGGCCAATGCGGCGGTCTGACGTCACGTCGCACTCGCGAAATGGGGACGCTCGCTGTCCCGGACGCCAAACCGCCGCTAGCCAACGGTGGCAGATTGGCTGTGATATCCTCTGTTACCCCCCACAACTCGCGCCGGCACGGACGCTTTCTCATGCGGCACTGCTCACAGCTGCCTGGGAATCCGTCGTGTCCATAGCTTCGAGGAGGCAGAGTGCGACACGTTGCTCTGTGCGCGATCGTGATTGCTGTGACCGTGGCCGTGCCTTCGAACGCGGCCGCGCAGACCACTCGCGAGGAGTTCGAGGCAAAGCTCGGATACCAGACGGGCACGGTCAGTCTGAAGGGCGGATTGGCGACGATCCGCGTCCCCTCCTCATTCAGGTTTCTCGGACCTGAAGGAAGCCGCCGTCTGCTGACGGACGGCTGGGGCAATCCACCGGCGGCGGCCAGCGACGTACTCGGCATGCTCGTGCCGGCGAAGGTCAGTCCGCTGTCAAAAGACGGCTGGGGCATCGTCATCACGTATGACGAGGATGGCTACGTCAACGACAGTGACGCGGCCGGCTTGAACTACAC
>JBKPSE010000283.1:0-5236 GCA_046765855.1 Acidobacteriota bacterium
GTACCAGGTGGTGCGCGCGGGGAACGGTGACGTTCGCGTCCACGCCGGCGGCAAGGAATACTCTCCCCCCGAAATCTCGGCGATGATCCTTCAGAAGCTCAAGCAGGCGGCCGAGGAATACCTCGGCAGCTCAGTGAGCAAGGCGGTCATCACTGTGCCTGCGTACTTCAATGATGCGCAGCGTCAGGCGACCAAGGACGCCGGCCAGATCGCCGGGCTCGAAGTGATGCGCATCGTCAACGAGCCGACCGCGGCGGCGCTCGCGTACGGGCTCGACAAGAAGAAGGACGAAACCATCGCCGTCTACGACTTCGGCGGCGGCACGTTCGATATCTCGATCCTGGAAGTGGGCGAGGGTGTCGTCGAGGTCAAGGCGACCAACGGTGACACGCACCTCGGCGGCGACAATCTCGATCAGCGGATCATCGACTGGATCGTCACCGAGTTCAAGAAGACCGAAGGGATCGATCTCTCGAAGGACCGCATGGCGCTGCAGCGCCTCAAGGAATCGGCGGAGAAGGCGAAGATGGAGCTCTCCACGGTGATGGAGACCGACATCAATCTCCCCTTCATCACCGCGGACCAGACCGGTCCGAAGCATCTGCAGCTGAAGCTCACCCGCTCGAAGTTCGAGCAGCTCGTCGAAGACCTGCTGCAGAAGAGCGTCGGGCCGACCAAGCAGGCGCTCGCCGACGCGGGTGTCGATCCGAGCAAGATCGACGAGGTCGTGCTCGTCGGCGGTTCGACCCGGATCCCGCGCGTGCAGGCGATCGTCAAGGAGCTCTTCGGCAAGGAACCGCACAAGGGTGTGAACCCGGACGAAGTGGTGGCGGTCGGCGCCGCGATCCAGGCGGGCGTGCTCGCCGGCGAGGTGAAGGACCTGCTCCTGCTCGACGTGACCCCGCTGTCGCTCGGCATCGAGACGATGGGCGGCGTGATGACGACGCTGATTCCGCGCAACACGACGATTCCGACGCGCAAGAGCGAGATGTTCTCGACTGCCGCGGACAATCAGACGAGTGTTGAAGTGCACGTGCTGCAGGGGGAGCGGCCGATGGCGCGCGACAACCGTACGCTCGGCCGGTTCCATCTCGCAGGCCTGCCTCCGGCGCCGCGCGGCGTGCCGCAGATCGAGGTCACTTTCGACATCGACGCCAACGGCATCGTCAACGTGTCCGCCAAGGACATGGCGACGCAGAAGGAGCAGAAGATCCAGATCACCGCATCGAGCGGCCTCAGCAAGGACGAGGTCGACAAGATGATGCGGGAGGCGGAGTCGCACGCCGAAGAAGACCGCAAGCGCAAGGAAGAAATCGAGACGCGCAACCATGCGGATCAGGCGGCCTATGCCGCCGAGAAGATGCTGCGCGATTCGGGCGACAAGCTGGCGCCGTCGGACCGGCAGCCGATCGAATCCGCGATCGAGGATCTGAAGAAGGCGATCGAGAAGAACGATGTCGCCGACATGAAGCGGACCATGGAGGCGCTCAACACTGCGCAGCACCGCGCTGCGGAGGCGATGTACAAGAACGCAAGCGCCGCCGGCACTTCCGCGTCGGCCGGCCAACCGGGCGGCGCGCAGCAACAAGCCTCGACCGGCTCGGCATCGACCGGAGATGTCATCGATGCCGAAGTAGTCGAGGAGGAGAAGAAGTAGGAGTGATAGGTGAGCGTCAACTCCCAACGCCCAATTCCCAACTCCCAATTAAGGTCCAACTCCCAACGTCCAACGGTTGGGAGTTGGACTTGGCAGTTGGTTGGGATCTGACAGTTCGTCTGGGACTAGGCAGTTCGTCCGGGAGTTGGTCCGTTGGGAGTTGGCAGTTCGCCGGAAGTTGGTAGTTGGGACTTGGCCGTTAGTTGGGACTTGGTTCGTTCGGACTTGGTAGTTGGGATTTGGTAGTTCGTTTGGGAGTTGCTTCTTTGGAAGTTGGTAGTTGGTTGGAAGTTGGTAGTTGGGACTTGGTAGTTCGTTTGGGAGTTGCGTTTTTGGCAGTTGGTAGTTGCTTGGAAGTTGGCAGTTGGGACTTGGTAGTTCGTTTGGAAGTTGGCTCCTTGGGAGTTGGTAGTTGGTTGGTAGTTGGGAATTGGGAATTGGGAATTTAAATGGACCTCTATTCCCTGCTCGGTCTCGCGCCCGGGGCGTCGCCCGCTGATATCAAGCGGGCCTACCGCCGCCTGTCCAGGCGCTATCATCCGGACATCAATCCGGGGGACAAAGCAGCCGAGTCTCTCTACAAGCGCATTTCGGAAGCCTACGAGACGCTCGCCGACCCGGAGCGGCGCCGTTCGTACGACTCCTCCGGGGCGCAGGCGCCAGAGCGCGCCGATGCGACCTTCGAGTTCACCGGATTCGATTTCTCCGCCGCCGCACAAGGCAGCCAGGCGGCGACCTTCACCGAGCTCTTCGCGGAAATTCTTCATCCCACCGTCTTGCCGGACAACGGGCGGGCGCAGCCCGGCGCGGACATTCATGCCGCGGTCACTGTCTCGTTCGAGGAATCGATGCGCGGCGTCGAACGCCAGGTGGTGGTGACGCGCCAGGACGTGTGCTCCGGCTGCGGCGGGACGGGGACGGTGCGCACGCCCGAAGGACGCTGTGCGCCGTGCCACGGCAGCGGCAAAGTGCGATGGGCGCGCGGACACATGGTATTCACGAAGAGCTGCGCCGCGTGTCACGGGACGGGGCGTCAGCGGACGGCACGCTGCGCGATCTGCGCCGGCCACGGATTGCACGTGCGCAGCGAAGCGGTGCCGGTGGCCATTCCCGCCGGCGTCAACGAGGGCGCGCGGCTGCGCGTCGCCGATCGCGGGCACGCCGGACGCCGCGGCGCGCGCAATGGCGACCTCTACGTCACCGTGCACGTGCAACCGCATCAGGTATTTCGCCGTCAGGGGGACGACATCTGCGTGGTCGTGTCGATTGGCGTGCACGACGCGGTGCTCGGCACGCGGGTGGATGTGCCGTCGCTCGACGGACCGATCAAGCTGCGCATTCCGCCGGGCACGCAAGCGGGCCAGCGCTTCAGACTGCGCGAGCGCGGCGCGCCCACGGCCGCGGGCGGCCGCGGCGACCTGCTCGTCGAAGTCAGGATCGTCCTGCCGCAGGTGGTCGACGAGCGCGGCAAGGAACTGATGCGAGAGTTCGGGAAGTTGTATGGTTAAGCGGGGCGGTCGCGCGTACTACATGATCAGCGCGGTGGCGCAGAAGTACAACATCCACCCGCAGACGCTGCGCCTCTACGAACGCGAAGGATTGCTCAAGCCGTCGCGCACCGAAGGCAACACCCGCCTCTATTCGGAAGAGGATCTCGAGCAGCTCGAAACGATTCTGTCGCTGACGCGCGATCTCGGCGTCAACCTCGCCGGCGTCGAAATCATCCTCAACATGCGCCGCAAGATGGAGCAGATGCAGGGTGAAGTGAATCAGTTCATGGAGTACGTCAAGCACGAACTGGCGCGCGGCCTCGGCGATTGGGAGCAGCGGCTGAGTACGGCGCTGGTGAAATCCTCGCCGACCGATCTGGTGCGCGCGACTCCACCGACGGCAGTCGACGAACCTGCCGTCGACGCGGGCGCGGAACCGACGCGCCGAGCAAATCCACCAAAAGGATCTTCCGCCTGAAGACGGAAGATCGTCGAATGCGCCAAGCCGTCGCGATGCTACAATCCGATCTTCCCACATGGCTTGCGAGCGCTGCGACGACACCGGCTGGAAAGCTGTAACCACCGACGGTGTCCGGCGCGTCATCCGCTGCGACTGCTGGCGTGAAGGCGTCACCGCGCGGATGCTGGACGAAGCGCGGATCCCGCCGCGCTATCGCGGCTGCGAGCTCGAGACCTTTGTCATTTACCCCAACGAAAAGCTTGCCGCGGCCGTGCGGCGCGCGCAGCGGTTCGCCGACGACTTTCCCGGCGGCGATCAGGCGCGCAAAGGCCTGTGCCTGATCGGTCCGCCCGGGATCGGCAAGACACATCTCGCCGTGGCGGTGCTGCGCAAGGTGATTCTCTCGCGCGGCGCGCGCGGGCTCTTCTACGACACGCGCGATCTGCTGCGGCTGATTCGCAGCACCTACAATCCCCTCGTGCGCACGGCGGAGATGGACATTCTGCGACCCGTGATGGAGGCGGATCTGCTCGTGCTCGACGATCTCGGCTCGGAAAAACCATCCGAGTGGGTCGAAGAGACGATGAACCTGATCGTCAACACGCGCTACAACGAGCGGCGGCCGACGATCTTTACGACCAATTACGAAGAGCTGCCCGACGACAACGATCCTGAAGGGCTCAAGTCGCGCATCGGCTTCCGCATCCACTCGCGTCTCTACGAAATGTGTGATTTCCTCGAGTACGACGGCGCCGACTATCGTCACCTGCCGCCGAATGGCGGCGTCGACGATCTGGTCACGATGTGGAAAGTGAAACCGAGCCGCCGCACGCTGCCGCCGCGCGCCAAAGGTCCGATCCGCGCCCAACTGAAGCCGGGAAAGGAATTAGGCTGGTCGGGTGGAAAAGCAGGGACCTAGGGACTCGACGCGTGTCGAGTCGCAGTTGCCCGCCGCCGCGCAGCTGACCGCCAGCGCGCACCTTCAGACCCGCGCCGAGCCGCTCGGGATCTACGTGCACGTGCCTTTCTGCACGTCGATTTGCAACTATTGCAATTTCAACCGCGGCTTGTTCGACGCCGATCTCAAGCGGCGCTACGTCGAGGCGCTGATACGCGAAATCGCGCAGGACGTCCGTCCGGCGGACGACAGGTCTGCCTCGACCGCCGATACGATTTTCTTCGGCGGCGGGACGCCCTCTCTGCTCGAGCCTGAAGAAGTCGCCGCGATCATCTCGGCGGTGCAAAAGCGTTTTGCTCGCCGGGAACCGCCTGTCTCAAGTGGGGCGGGTCTCGATGGCTACCGAACCGATTGGGAAATCACCCTCGAGACGAATCCCGAGAGCGTCGACCGCGCCAAACTGGAACGTTTCCGCGACGCCGGTGTCAATCGACTGAGCTTCGGCGTTCAGTCGTTCCGAGACGACGAGTTGAAGCGGCTCGGGCGCATCCATTCCGCCCACCGCGCGCGCGCGGCGGTGCGTGAAGCGCGGGCGGCCGGGTTCGACAACGTCAGCCTGGATCTGATGATGTGGCTTCCCGGACAGAGCGTCGAGTCATGGCTCGGGAACGTCGACGCGCTGATCGCCGCCGCACCCGATCACGCGTCGCTGTATCTGTTAGAGCTGTACC
>JBKPSE010000284.1:0-5104 GCA_046765855.1 Acidobacteriota bacterium
GGTAAGAAGATCCCGCGATCTACCGTCTACGGTCTACACACTACCGACCGACTACCGACTACCGACTACCGGCTACCGACTACCAGCACAAGCCCCAGCGCGCGGCGGTTCGTTCGGCGGCACGACGTTGGCCGACATGAACTGGACCGTCGGCGGGTTGGTCGGCGCGAGCGTGATCGCCACGCGGACACGCCCGCGTTCGCACGTCATCGTCCAGTCGCCGCGCAGCGCGTTTTCGACGTGATCGAAGCCTGAGCCGGCGCTGCACGCGCCGACCTGCTGGTGGAGACGATCGATGGCAGCGCGTCGCCGATCCTTACTGGTATCGAGATACAGGTTCGGTGCGGCCATGCGATCGGCGGCAGCATCGTCCCATTTGACGACGAGCTGCGCCGCCGTCTCGCGGGCGCTGACCAGCGCAGGCGTCGGTTCGATCACGCGCGGCTGCAGGGCGCCTGTGTTTGCCAGCGCCGCGATCGCGGCGTCGAACGTGCCGGGCCAGCTCGTGTAGGTGAGATTGCCGAACGCGATCAACCCAAGTCCATATTCCGGCAGCCATCGCATCTGCGTGCCGAATCCCGGCAGGCCGCCGCCGTGCGCGACGATCGTCGGGAACTGACAGTTCTGCGACACGCGCAGCCCGAATCCATATCCGCCGGAATTGAGCTGCCCGCTGGACGACACGCTCGCCGGCGCCGGCCGCCATACCTGCTGCATCTCGCGCAGCGATGCTCGCTTGATCGGGCCCGTCTCGGGACCATCGCGCGGCGGCCACGCGGCGAGGAACGCGCCGACGTAGCGTCCCAGATCGGACAGCGACGTCAACATCCCGCCCATCGATCCAAACGATCCGTTTGCGAGCAGCGGTTCGTTCTTCCACCGCTCGTCCTCCCATCGATATCCATGCGCAAGCCGGTCCGGCGCCACGCTCGACGGCTCGAGCGTCGTGGACGTCATGCCGAGCGGCTGCAGCACGTTGTCCCGGATGTAGCGCGTGTAGGTGGCGGTCGGCGACTTCGCCGATGGATCGACGACGTTGGCGATGACACGACCGAGGATGGCAAAGCCGAAGTTGGAATATTCGTAGGCGACCCCAGGAGCATTCGAGAACGGAATGCCGGCGCGTATCATCGCCGACAACTGCTCGTCGCTGTCGGCGAGCTGCTGATCGCCCCAGGGGTTGTCTTCGGGGAATCCTTCCGCGTGCGAGAGCAGATGACGGATGGTGATCTTCGGCGAGTCGCTCGTCGGATAGACGAGCGCCTTCATCTCCGGAACGTACTTGTCCGCGGGATCGTCGAGCGCCAGTCTGCCTTCGTCGCGCAGCTTCAGAATCGCAATCGCGGTGAAGCTCTTGGTCATCGAGGCGATGCGGAAGACGGTGTCCGGGCGCACCGGCGCCTTCGAGTCGACGTCGCGGTAACCGGTCACCCCGGTATGCGCGAGCTCGCCGTCAATGACGACGCCCCATGCCGCCCCGGGCACGTGTGCGCCGGCGGCGTAGTCCCGGAAGATGCGATCGACTTCAGGAAACGCGCGCGCGAGCTTCGCGCGCCGGTCGGGATCGGCGAAGCGCGGCGGCGGCGCCTTGAATGTCGCACGTTGCGCGTCGAGCCCTGCCGCCAGCAGCAGGCATAGCGCGGATAGGGCGGCCGCGAGCTGACGCATCATTTCCTTCGCAGAATCGGATAGGCGGCCGCGTCTTTCAGCGAGTCATCCAGGTAGTTCCACGCCACCAGCCCATCGTCCGACGCAGGCTCGAGCAGGTAGAACGCGAGCCGCGCCAGCGGCTGATTCATGGCGACTTCGTACCACTTGGAATCGGGCGACGCGTCGAGCGTTACACCGGACCACGTGCCTTCGAGCCGCCGGATCGCGTGTCCCTCGAAATTCTGGCCAGCAGTATTGCCGGTGATGGTGAACCGCTCGACTGGCGAGCGCAGCGCGCTTGCGTTCGTCTCCTGCACCTTGATGCCATGCCACTTCAGCAAGTCGACCGCCTTGGTCATTGCGGGTGTGGCGGGAATGAGATAGGCCGAGGGGGCCGTTTCGGTCGTTGCCGGCTCGAACCACATCATGTCCACCATCTGTTCCGGCTTGACCACGTCCTTGCGGCTGCACATGTCCGCGTCGTTGTTGGGGTTCTTGACCGGCTCGACTTCCCCCATGAGAATCTCGACGTTTCCGCCGCGCTTGAATTGCGCGGTAGTGGCGAGTGTGCCGCCGGTGATCTTGTCGCCATCGGCATCGGCGATGGCCTTCTTCAGACGCGCGGCGTTTTTGTGCGCGAAGTCCAGCGCCGCTTCCATGAAATAGCTGGTCGCCTTGATGCGGTCCTCGAAGGTTGCGTACGCGTACGCCTCGCTGAGCAGCGCGAACCGATTGCGCATGCCGACGTAGTTGTTGTGGAAGCGCGGAACGTGCTCGAACGTCCGCCACTCGCGCGTGATTCCCTCGGGCGGCGGCACATTTTCGCAGACAGCACGCTGAGGCGGCACGCCCGCCGCGCGTCCGGGCGCACCGGCGATCGGCGCAGTCTGTCCCCGGCCGCGGCCGGCACCTGGGGCACCTCCGCCGCCGCGCCCGCCGGGAGTTGCGGCGTTGCCGTAGTAGAACGAGTCCCATCCGTGCTTTGCCTTCATGTCCTTGGTCACGAATGGAAACCATTCGTCGGTCATGATCTTCGTGATCGCTGGGCTCGTGTCGGGATTGAGCGGCGGCGAATAGGTGAGGTAGTAGCCGTGATACGAGCCGTCGGAGGTGTGCAGGTCGAAGCCGACGTGCGGATCGTAGTCGACCCACAGCTTCACGAACGCCTTCGCTTCCGGCGTATCGAGCTTCATGAAATCACGGTTGATGTTCAACCCCTGGGCGTTGGCGCGCGTGCCCATTCCGTTGATCGGGCCGTTCTGGCGCTGGCGATTGTTCAGTGCGAATTTCTCGTTGCCGTCGGCGTTGAAGATTGGCGTGACCAGGAACACCATCGACTGCAGCCAGTCCTTGTGCAGCCCCTGTGCGAACTCGCGCAGAAGGATTTGCGCCGATTCCTTCCCTTCGACCTCGCCGGCGTGGATGTTGCCCTGGATGTGCACGCGCAGCTTGCCGCTTGCCTTTACCGACGCCGCAGTTGCATCCTTCAGTCCGGTGCCCACCACGGCCAGCGGCATGTCACGCCCTTCGAACGTCTTGCCGTAGGTCGAGTAATAGATGATCGGCGACGCCTCGTCCACCGCCTTCATGAACTTCACCACATCGTCGTAGGTCGAGGTGGATTTGAAGCCCGAGGCTTCCGCGGTGGTCTTGAGATCGGCAATCGAAGGTTTCTGCTGAGCGTTCGTCACCAGAGCGGTGGCGGCGACGGCAACGAGAATCACGGCAACGCGGCGCATGTGCGGGGCTCCTCCGCGGCAGATAGTACTCCAACTACCGGAGCGGCTCGCGGACCTCAACGTAGCGCGAGCATTACCCCATCGCTTCAAGCGCTTGCACGCCGGTGCGCATGCCGTACCAGCAGGTCCCCACGCTCAGCACGATCGCCGCGCCAAAGCAGATCGCACCGATGAGGATCAGATGCGGCGGGATTGCGAAGTGCGGATTGGCCGCGTACCAGAGGACCATCGACGACGGCCAGCCGACCAGGGCGATGAGCAGCAGCATGAAGAGCACGGCCACGATCATGAACGCCACGCCGCCATAGGAGCCGGCGACTTGACTCGGGTTGTCGGCGTTGAAGCGGGGGTAGCGGGCGCCGAGTCCGGTTGCCAGTCCCACCAGCGCGAGGCTCATGAACAACACGGCGATGGCGGAGACGACGCGAAGAAAGGGTGCGACGCCGAGGAAGTGATTCGCAGTGACGGTGAGGATTTCCGTCAGCGCGAAGACGGGAAAGAAGCCGGTCCAGAACTTCGACCAGAGAAATGCGCGCAGCGGCACCGGCGCGGTGCGGATGATCCAGAACGCCGCCCCTTCCGCCGACACCGCGGGAAACACGAAACGCGCGCACACCGTGGACATCACCAGTCCGGCCATCGCCAGGTTCACGAAGGCGTAGACGTTCTTGATCATGCCGCTCAAGTACGGGTTGCGATCGAGATCGAGAACGCGGAAGTTGTAGAGATAGACCAGCACCAGCGCCAGCAGGAGCAGCAGCTGCGACCACTGGCTGACGTCGCGGAGGAAGATCTTCAGGTCTTTGATCAACATGTGCCGCCGCACCGGCGGCAGCGGTAACACGCGCGTCGCGCGGGTCAGCAGCTCGAAGCGTGTGAATCGCGTCTTGCGCGCCTCCTGCGCCTTGCTGAATCCGGCGAAGTGCCAGCGCTCGTTCGCCGCCGCGACCAGGACGACGAGCGCGGACGCCGTTGTCCACAACGCCATCACGTGCAGGCGGTCGAGGCGCCCCTGCAGCGACGCGAACACCGTTTCCGCCGCCCAGAACGACGGCAGCAGCGGCGTGATCGGCGACTGCAGCGTGGCAAAGAAATCGGTGATGTCGGGCAGCGATTCGACCCGCAGCAACTGCTCCGGCTGGATGATGCGCAGCAGAACGACAAGGCTGCCGGCAAACAGCAGTCCCATCAACATCAGGATGTCTCGCGCGCGGCGCGCCGGGAAGATGTTGACCAGCAGCAGCGTGATTGCCGTGCCAAGTGCGACCGGGATGACGACGAAGGGCACGACTGCGAGCACCGAGAGCCAGTAGTACGACCAGGGCGCGCAATGCCCCACGCCGACGCCTGCGAGCACAGGGAGAATGAAGACGACGACCATCCACGAGGACAAGCCCACGGTGCGCGCAAAGCGCGCGTGGAACACGCGGCGCGCCGAGACGGGCGCGGCGAGGAGAAGACGAAGATCGTCGGACAGGAAAAACGTGGACAGCGCGGTCACGACGCCGCTGAACGCCAGGAACGACAGAAAGGAGAGGAACAGCCAGGAGAGACCGAGCCGGATCAGGTAATCGCCAAATTCAGCAAAGGCGCCCAGCTGCACGGTCAGCCAGAACGAGGCGGCGAAAATCGCGCCGGCGACCGCGACGGCGACCGCCGCGAAGAATCCCGCGCGCATCGAGTCGCCGCGCTCACGCCGCCGCGCCCGATTGCGC
>JBKPSE010000285.1:0-2946 GCA_046765855.1 Acidobacteriota bacterium
GCACCCCGCCGCCGCGATCGCGATGAGAAGGACAACTCGGAAAGGCATGCGCATATGAAGGGAAGATTCGTTCAGACCTTAGACTGTCGCACGCGGGCAAAGGTCCCGTAAAAAACGAAGGCCACGCTCGGCGCGTGGCCTGACGAACGCCGTGGCATCGATGGAGGAGTTAGACGCCTCCTGCGCCGGCGAACTTCCGCGACTGAAAACACTCGCGGCAGAACACCGGACGACCCTGCGTCGGACGGAACGGCACGGTGGTTTCCTTGCCGCACGCGGAGCAGTTGGTGCTGGTTTCGACACGCTCGCGACCGACGCCGCCGCCGCTCGGACGAGCGGCACGCTTTGCCTTGCAGCTCTTGCAGCGCTTCGGCTCATTCTTGAAATTCTTGTCGGCGAAGAACAGCTGCTCGCCGGCAGTCCAGATGAACGGGGCCCCACAGTCGACGCAGTTGAGACTCTTGTCCTGGAACTCCATCGCTACCTCTTTCACTCGCCCGTACTATCCCGCCACCCTGGCGGGATGCCGCACCCCGATGGTCGTCATCGAGGCCCGGCCCCAAAACGATCTCGCGACGCGCCGCCCCGGATCTGAGGCGTGCGTCGCTCCAGGCATGTCGGATTTCGCCGCGCTGCGCGCCGCTAGTCCGACTCGCGGCGCTGCTTCTTGCGCGTTCGCTTACGCGCCAGCGCCTGCTTGGCGCGGCGGCGATCGCCTGGTTTCAGATAGAAGGAGTGCTTCTTGATATC
Organism: Acidobacteriota bacterium; assembly: GCA_046765855.1. GTDB lineage: Bacteria > Acidobacteriota > Vicinamibacteria > Vicinamibacterales > 2-12-FULL-66-21 > JAICSD01. Next base: position 751 of record JBKPSE010000285.1, read on the forward strand.
CTTGATGATATCTTCCTGCTGCACCTTCCGCTTGAACCGTCGAAGCGCGCTCTCGATGGACTCGCCGTCCTGCACTTTCACTTCAGCCAAGCTTGATCACACCTCCCTTGCGGCCGACTGCAATCTCCCCGGTCGCATTGAAGTGGCGAGCACCCCTACATGGCCCATTGGATCCGTCGGAATACGCTAGGCTATCACAGGTGCCCGCCGATCCCAGCAGCAAACAGGCGGCGACCGTACATAGCCGTAAACATCTGATGTGCAGTGACTTGGGTTTCGCATGCGCGTTCTGATTGCCGGTGGAGGCGGCCGCGAGCACGCCTTGGCCTGGCGCCTGGCGCGCGACCCGGCGATCACCGCGCTCCTCTGCGCGCCGGGCAACGCCGGCATTCAGGCCGTCTCCAACGTCGCCGCCGTCGACCCATCCGATCCCGAGGCGCTGCTCGCGCTCGCCGCGCGCGAGTCGATCGACCTTACCGTGATCGGTCCCGAACTGCCGCTCGACCGCGGCGTCGTCGATCGGTTCCGCGCCGCCGGCCGCCGCATCTTCGGTCCGCCCCGCGCCGCCGCGCAGCTCGAATGCAGCAAGGCGTTCGCCAAAGGCTTCATGGCCCGCCACGGCATTCCGACCGCGCGGTATCGCGTCTGTGAATCCTCCGCTGACGCCCGGGCAACCATCGCATCAGGGCAGTTCGGCTTCCCGGTCGTGCTCAAGGCCGACGGTCTCGCCGCCGGAAAGGGCGTGGTCGTCGCGCAAGACGCCGGCGAAGCTGAAGACGCGATCCGTGCCGCGATGGACGATCGCCAGTTCGGCGCGGCCGGCGCGAAACTCGTGGTGGAAGAGTGCCTCGTCGGGCCGGAAGTGTCGTTCTTCGCGCTGTGCGATGGCACGCGCGCGATCCCGATTGCTTCGGCGCAGGACCACAAGCGCATCTTCGACGACGACATCGGGCCGAACACTGGAGGGATGGGCGCCTTCTCGCCGAGTCCGCTGCTCGACGCCACGGCGACGACACGGATCATGCGGGAGATCGTGGACCCCGTCGTGCGCGGGATGCGCGCGGAGGGCAGCGAGTATCGCGGCTTTCTCTACGCAGGCCTGATGATGACGTGCGCCGGTCCGAAAGTGATCGAGTACAACGTGCGCTTCGGCGATCCCGAAGCGCAGGCGGTGATGCCGCTCATCGACGGCGACTTCTCGTCGCTGCTTGCCGCGGCCGCCGATGGCGATCTGTCCGGCCGCGCTATCGTCTTGCGCGACGCTGTGTCGGTTGCCGTGGTGCTCGCCGCCGGCGGTTACCCGGGCGCGGTGAAGAACGGCGCGGTGATTACCGGCCTCGACGCGGCGGCACGAGTGCCGAACGTCACTCTCTTCCACGCCGGCACCGCGCGCCGCGGCAATGAGATCGTCACCGCGGGCGGGCGCGTCCTGAGCGTTGTCGCGACCGGCCCCGACTACAAGGCGGCGATCGATTGCGCCTACGAGGCCGTGTCGCTGATACATTTCGATGGAGTGCAGTACCGCCGCGACATCGGCAGAAAGGCACTGACTTTGTTACAGGAGACCAGGAGATCGGGACAGAATTGAGACAACCTTTGATCTCCTGAACTCCCGTTGAGAGGACAGCGAAAACATGCCACAGGTTCAGATTCTGATGGGGTCGGATTCCGATGCCCCCGTCATGCAAGCGGCGGTCGACGCGTTGAAGGAATTCGGCATCACGAGCGAGATGACGGTCGCGAGCGCGCATCGCTCGCCCGAACGAGTGCTGCGGCTGGTGAGCGAGGCGCCGGGTCGCGGCGTGAAGCTCTTCATCGTGGGCGCCGGCGCCGCTGCGCATCTCGGGGGCGTCGTCGCCGCCCACACGACGCTGCCGGTAATCGGGGTGCCCATCGATTCGTCGGCGCTGAAGGGCATGGACGCGCTGCTGTCGACGGTTCAGATGCCGCCAGGCGTTCCGGTCGCGACCGTATCGATCGGCAAGCCCGGCGCGACGAATGCAGGCGTTCTCGCGGCGCAGATCCTTGCCGTGGGCGACACTTCGATCGCCAACAAGCTCGTCGAGTACAAGAAGAAGTTGGCCGAAAAGGTCGAGGCTGCCGCGGCGAAATTGAGTTCCTAGCACCTTTCGGTCCTCGGTCGTCCGCCATCGACAGTGAGATACTCCATCGTCACGTTCGGCTGTCGCGTCAACC
>JBKPSE010000286.1:0-3099 GCA_046765855.1 Acidobacteriota bacterium
GCGGTGAACTCCTGCAGCGTCGTGTAGTTGTTCGTGTTGCCCGGACCTGTCGTCTCGGGCAGCGCGCTCAGCACCTTGCGCGCGAACGCGGTCACGGGAATCGCGGTGCCCGCCGGATACACGATGCCGGTGCGCGGGTCGCGAATGTCGACGCTGAAAATACCCTGACGCTGGGCCGGCGTCGCAATGCTTCCGATGCCGGTCAACTTGCGCGTCTGACGCTGCCCTTCGTAATCCCCGAAGAAGAACGCCTTGTTCTTGACGATCGGTCCGCCGAGCAGTCCGCCGAACTGATTGCGATCGATCGCCGGTTTGCCATTGGCGGGTTTGAAGAAGCCGGTCGCATTGAGCTTGTCGTCGCGGAGGAACTCCCAACCGCTGCCCTGCAGCCTGTTGGTGCCGCTGCGATAGCTGACGTTGATCGTCGCGCCGGCGGCGCGACCGTACTCCGCGCTCATATTGTTGGTGACCACCTTGAACTCGCCGATCGCGTCCGGCGTGGGCTGCATCACCTGGTTCGAGAACCCCTGGTTGCTCGTGCCGTAGGCATTGTTATCGACGCCGTCGATCAGGAAGTTGTTGAAGACGCTGCGCAGGCCGTTGACGTTCAGCGCCCCTTCGCGCGGTGTGTTTCCCGTCGTCAACGAGGATCCCCCAAGCTTCACTCCGGTGGTCAGGAGCGCGAGCGACGAGTACTCGCGCGAGATGAGCGGCAAGGCGCGCGTCTGGTCGCCGGTGATCACCTGGCCGCGCTGGCTCGAATCGGTCTCGACCAGTGGCGAGGCGGCGGTCACCTGCACCTTCTCGGTCACCTGTCCGACCGGCATCTCGAGATCGACGCGAAGCCGCGCGCCGACCTGCACCTGCACGTTGTCCACCAGGGCCAGCGCGAATCCCTGCTGCTCCGCGGTGACCACGTACTGTCCGGGCTTGACTGCGGGGAATTCGTAGTTGCCGTCGCTGCCCGACGTCTTGATCACGGAAATACCCGTGTCGACAGCCGTCAGCGTGACCTTGGCGCCGGGGACGACGGCCTTCGACGTGTCACGCACGGTGCCGACAACCGTCGCCGTGTCGAACTGCGCCCGCACCGGCGCAGCCCAGGCCACCATTGCAAGAAACAACCAGACGATCGACAACCGCGCGTTACGCATGCTCACCTCGAGGTATGGGAATCGGGCTCACGAGCCTGTCGTACGTCTGAAACGGGGACGTGAACAGGGGCAACGGTGGCGCAAAGCGCGCGCGGAGTCAACCGCAATGCGCAGTCACCCGCGAACCAGCATCCAGCCGCCAAGCATCAGCAGCAGGACGGCGAGGATCCGGCGGAACGCAGCGTCGGGAATTCGCGCCAGCAGCCGGCGTCCGGCGAGAGTGCCAATCAACACGCCTGTGGTCGCGATCGCAATCAGCCTCCACTCGTCTTGCAGCGCACGCCGCTCGATCGCCAGATATACCGGCATGCGCGCGCCGTCGACGATGAGACCGACGGCGGTCGCCGTCGCGACAAACGTCTCCTTGTCCGCGTCGAACGTGAGCAATGCCGCGGAGCGGATGCCGCCCTGATTGCCGACCAGACCGCCGAAGGCGCCCGACAGCGCGCCGGCGAACCAGGCGCCGCGCCGGCCCAGACGAATGCGCTGCATGAAACCGGTCAGACTCGAGATGCCGGCCAGGATCAGCAGCGCGCCGAGCACGATCGCGAGCGCACGGTTCGAGGCGTCTGCGTGCAGCAGCGCACCGATCAATCCGCCGCCGGCGCTTGCCAGGCCGAACCAGATGAACGTTCGCCTATCGACGTGGCCGCGCAGCAGCCAGAAGCGGACGGCAGTGCCGGCGAGGTGAGGGATGGAGACGGCGGCAACCGCGAGGCGCGTGCCAAGCTGAAGCGCGAAAAGCGGGGTGAGCAGGCTGCCGATGCCGAACCCCGCAATCGATGCGACCGCTCCGGCCAGCACAGCCGCAACGAGAGCGGCAGCATCGAACCACATGTGTCTTAGGATCATGCCATGCACGACGTGTTGACTCTGATCCTCGGCGGCGGACGCGGAACGCGGCTCTTTCCCCTAACCCACATGCGATCGAAACCGGCGGTTCCGATCGGCGGCAAATACCGCCTCATCGACATCCCGATCAGCAACTGCCTCCACGCAGGGCTCAAGCGCATCTTCGTGCTGACGCAGTTCAATTCCGCGTCACTGAACCGCCACGTTGCGCAGACCTACCGGCTCGACATGTTCTCGGACGGCTTCGTCGAAGTGCTCGCGGCGGAGCAGACACCCGACAGTTCCGACTGGTTCCAGGGAACGGCGGACGCGGTGCGTCAAGCCGCGCGCCACTTCGCGGGCTATGACGCCGATTACTACTTGATCCTTGCCGGCGATCATCTCTACCGCATGGACTTCTGCGAGCTGATCGACGCGCACATCGAGAGCCGGGCCGACATCACCATCGCCGCCCAGCCCGTGAGCCGCACCGACGCGACGCAGATGGGCATTTTCCTGTTCGATACGCTCGGTCACATCAGCGGCTTCGAAGAGAAACCCAACGAGGCGCGGCTTGCGGAGATGAAGAGCAGCGCGCCGAAAGGGACGACGATCGGCGTGTCGGCGGACAAGCCGTTCGTCGCGTCGATGGGCATTTACGTGTTCTCGCGCGACGTTCTGCTCGAGACGCTGCAGCGGCCGGGCATCGACTTCGGCAAGGAGATCATCCCTGCCGCGCTCGGCGCGCTCAACGTGCACGCCTTCCTCTATCGCGGCTATTGGGCCGACGTCGGAACCATCGACGCCTTCTACGATGCCAACATCCAGCTGACGCAGCGCGGCGCGCCGTTCAACTTCTTCCACCCGCACCGGCCGATCTACACGCACCAGCGCTTCCTGCCGGCGACGCGCACCTACGATTGCCACATCGACACGTCGATCGTGTCCGAAGGCTGCTATCTCGACTCGTGCGACATCCGCGATTCGGTGGTCGGCATCCGCACGCACGCGGGGCCGGGCGCGACGATCACGCGCTCGGTGCTGATCGGCGCCGACGCCTACCAGGACGAGGACGCACGCCAGAACGACGTGCCGCTCGGCATCGGCCGCGACG
>JBKPSE010000287.1:0-10269 GCA_046765855.1 Acidobacteriota bacterium
CTTCTACTACACCGGGATTGCTTTCAATCGCTCGGCGGTTGGATCGAACTCCGCGGGCACCGAAGGTAAGGATGGCGTGCTGTTCGCGGCTGTTTACATCGACGACAACAACACGCAACAGGTCGACACGCCGTTCCGCCACGTCCGACAGAGCGCGATTGCTTACAGCAGCGGCGCGCGCTTTCTCGACAAGCCGAGTACCGCCGTCGACATTCCGCGCGGCGGCAGCGCTGCGTGCGTGATTCCGGCGTCCGCCGACGGCACCATCCCCGAGCAGAGCTTCCCCGGCGGCAACGTCTACGTCGTCTATTCAGCATTCATGGGTCCGACCGATCACGAACACACCAAGATCCTGTTCGTCCGCTCGACCGATTGCGGCAAGACATGGGGTCAGAGCGTCAAGCTGAGTGAGAGCTACCGGATCAATCAGTCCGCGTCGATCGCCATCAGCCCGGTGACCGGCCAGGTGCAGGTCGCGTGGCGCGAATTCAGCACCAACACCAACGTCGATCAGATCGTGGTGGCGACATCCGACGATTTCGGCCAGTCGTTCAAGAAGGGCGTCGTCGCGGCGACGCTGAGCGCGAGCGGCGCGTCGACTGCCTTCGATCAGCCGTCGCTGCCCACCGAGACAGTGCCTGGTTACCGGATGTTCCGCACCAATACCTACCCGGCAATCTGCGCCGCGGCGAGCGGCGAGACATATCTGCTCTGGGCGGAGCGCGGACGCGGGCCAAATCTCGAAAGCCGCATCATGTATTCGCGCTCGGCCGACGGGGTCAGCTGGACGCCTGCGGCGGGCGTCGACAATCCCGTCAACGTCGCCGGATATCAATTCATGCCGGCGGTGTCGTGCGCCGGCAATCAGGTCACCGCACTCTGGTACGACCAGCGCGACGACGCGGCGCTGCCGATCACGATTCCGCTGTTCGGAGTGGGAAGCTGGATCGCCGACGGCGTCCTGCTGACGATACCCGCGCGCACGCTCGACGTCCGCAGCGCGCAGCTGTCGACGGACGCGGCGGCGCCCGCCTTTGCGCCATCGGTGAAAGTGTCGCGCTATCCGGTGGGCATCTTTACGGTCGGAACGCATCTCGAGATATTCCAGCTTCAGTACAACCTCGAGAACCTGCCTCTTTTCGGCGGCGCGAAAATGCCGTTCATCGGCGACTACATCGACGTGGTTCCGGCGACGACGTTCCTGCCGCTGTCCGCCAACGGCGGGCAGAACGGCGTGTCGGCGACCGGCGTCGCACAGAAGAACAACAAGCGCGCGACACGAACGGCCACGGCCGCTGCGCCCAACGGCTGGGAGTTCAACACCACGCCCGCGGGCACGCCGGTGTTCCACGCTTTCTGGACCGACAACCGCAATGTCGTTCCAGGTGACGGCACCGCGCCCGATCCATTTGCGCAGCCGTCGTGCTCTCCGGGCACGCAGGGCGGGTCGAAGAACCAGGACGTCTACACCGCGCGGCTGACGCGCGGCCTGGCTGCGGGCGTTTTCGGCAACGCACGGACGCACCGCCTCGAGCCGCCGACTACGCCCAACGCGCCGCCGCTGACCCAGCGCGCCTACGCGCTCTACGTGCAGAACCTGACCGGCGCGGAGAAGCTGGTTCAGCTGCAGATCGCCACCGAGCTCGGCGGCTCCGAGAAGGCGTCGTTCCGGCAGTTCGATCCGACCGGCGCCATTCGCACGCTGCAGGCGAAGATCGCGCCGTACTCCGGCATTGCCAGAACCGTCTACATCACCACCGAAACCGCCAAGTCGGTGCGCGTCGATGTTGATGAAATCGTGACGGCGCCCGCAGTCGGCGATGCGACGTTCATCATCGTCAACCCGGATCCGACCAATCCCGCTCCGGCAGACGTCAACGTTGCCAACTTCGATGAAACGCACGGCGCGACGCTGGGATCGCCGGAGGTGAAGAACTTCAGCCTGACGGATTTGAACGTGTCGGCCAGCACGTTGAACCCGACGTTCCTCAATCCCACGTTCCTCAATCCGACGTTTCTGAATCCGACGTTCCTGAATCCGACGTTCCTGAACCCGAGCTTCCTCAACCCGACGTTCCTGAACCCGAATTTCCTGAATCCGAACTTCCTCAATCCGAACTTCCTCAATCCGACGTTCTTGAATCCGACGTTCCTGAACCCCACGTTCCTGAACCCGACGTTCTTGAACCCGACCTTCCTCAACAATGCCCCCGATCCGACGGTCACCTCGTTGACATGGGAGACGGAAGCTTCGGCGAACACGGCTTCGTCCTACTTGTTCCGCGCGCTGTCGACAGAGCCGATTCCGCCGGAGTGGCAGGTGCAGCTCTTGATCTACCGCCTGTACTTCGCGCCGGCGCCACAAGGCCATGGCTCGTGCGAGACCGCGCCAACCGTCCATCACGAGCTGGTCACGAACGTGCTCAATCCGACGTTCCTGAACCCCTCGTTCCTGAATCTCGACGCGACGAACCCCACGTTCCTCAACTCGGCGGAAAGCGCGGAGCTCGCCAACGCGACGTATGCACTGGGCGCCGGCGACAAGGCGCTGATTACGCTGCAGATCTATACGAAGGACGGCTCGTTGACGGAAGCGAAGGCGCTCGAGATGATCTCGGCCATCGTCATTCCGGAGGCCGTCAACTCCGTCGCTGCCGCGGGAGGGATCACCACGCCGGCAGCTTCGCTGGCGATCACGACTGCGTCCATTCCCGTCGTCACCAGGGACCTGCCTTTCAGCACGACGCTCACCGCGGCCGGCGGCAAGACACCCTATGTATGGTCAACCAAGCCGACGTCGCTGCCTCCGGGGCTGACGTTGAGCGCGGACGGCGTGCTGCAGGGGACAGCCACGACGGCGGGATCGTATCCGGTCGCCATCACGGTTACCGATGCCTCGACACCGGCGCAGACCGCGACGCGTTCGTTCACTATCGTGGTCGCGAACCAACAGCTCCTCAACGGTGGCTTCGAAAACGGTCTTGCGGACTGGACGCTGCTGCGCAATGAACTCGAGCTGCAGCAAGGCGTAGTCGCCGCACCGGCAGTGTTGGTGCCGCCGCTGCAGGGAAACGCGTTCAACATCCGACCTGGTGACCAGTCGCCGGGCGCCGGCCTGTCGCAAACGATCGTTGCGACGCCGGGCGCGCTGTACGACTGGGCGGTGACGATTGCCGCCCACGACGTTCAGAACCCGGGCGGTAACTTCCCGCTCGGAACGTTCACGATCACGCTGAACGGCACGGTCGTCGGAACGGTCACGTATACCGACGCCAATCAACACTCTCAGCGGCTCAGCGGCACGTACACACCGACCACGAATGTCATCGAGCTGAAGATGACGTTCGATCGGGCGTTGAGCAGCTTTACCTCCAATCCTCAGTGGTTCGTGGACGACGTCGAGCTCGGGCCGCACGCGCTGCTCTCGTTCGTGCCGGATGTGACATCTGGCGGGGACTTCATCAGCCGCGGCTTCTACGTGCCGTCCTATCCGGGAACGTCGCTGTCGAGCGTAACGGTGTGGATGAAGACGGCGGTTGCGGGCGCGTATACGGTGGCAATGACCGCGCGCCAGAATGCGTACAACGGACCACTGATCGGAACATCGACGGCGACCGTGACGCTCCCGGCGAACCTGAACGCGGATACGCCGGTCACGTTCTTTTTCCCATCGCCCGTGGTTCCGCAGAACGCGCTGGTCACGTTTGCGATGACACAGGTCAACCCGCCGCCGTCCGGTCAGTTTCCGGATCTCTACTACAACGTCTGTAATACCGCGCCGTGCTCGACGAACAATCCGATTATCGAGACGGAGGGAACCACACCTCCGCTCGATACGTTCCGCCGCAACGGCGTCGCGGTGAGAATCACGGGAGGCGGCGGGCAGTAGGCCGCGCGAGGAAGAAGGTCGATGCCGGGGCCGCTCTACAGCGCGCCCCGGCGTTTTTTTGCGTCTTCGATCAGCGAGCCGCCGCCGGCGCCGCGCAGCTGGAGGAAGGCGTCGTAGTTCTTGGCGGCTTCGGCCCGCTGGCCGGCGCCTTCCTGCGCGCGAGCCTTCCAGTACGGCAACGAAGCCAGGTAGCGAAACGTCGGCACATCGTCCAGGAACGCGGCGACCGCCTCGCCTCGACGGCGCTCGCACTCATCGAGGTCGGACAGCGCCTCCGCCCACTGCCTGGCCTCGACGTACGCGATCGCGCGGGCGAAGCGCGCCTGCCAGAGATCGGCGCTCTTGATCGATTCACGCAGCGCATCGACGGCGGCGGGCGTCTGCCCCTGCGCCAGCGCAATCTGTCCCTCGATCAGCGATCCATAAGCGCGCTGCTGCGGCTGCAGGCGGGAGCGGAACTCGCCGGCAAGCTGACTGGCCGCCGCGTGGTTGCTCCTCGCGAGCACGCGCGCGGCGGGAACGGCGATTGCCTCGCCGTGTCCGCTGCGGAGCGCGTCAGTTGCGGTTCGCCCCGCCACAGCGGCCTGTCCCTGTTCCATCTGCGTTTCGGCGAGCGCGGCAAGCTTGGCGCCGACCGCGTCCGGATTGTTGTTCTGTCGATCCTGTTCGATGCCTTGGCGAAGCAGTTGTTCCGCCTCGCGCCAGCGGCCGCGATAGATCGCGATGTCAGCCAGGCCCATGTTCGCCGTGGAGGCGCCTACGGCATCCGTCTTGGCCATGTTGGCGTAAGCCTCCTTGGCTGCATCCTCCTTGCCCTCGGCCAGTGCGGCGATCGCCTTGGCGAGATAGACCTTGTAGAACGACGGATCGAGCTTGATCACCTGGTCCGCTTCGGAAGAGGCGCCGCTGAAATCGCCGGCGTACATCGCGTAGAGCACGTAGTTGGTGCGGATGGTGATGTTGGTCGGCGCGAGCTCGACGGCGCGGCGGCCCTCCTCGCGGGCCTTGGCAAAGTCGCCGGTGGCGAAGTAGGCGTACGCGAGATTGTTGTGGCCGACGCGGTCCGCCGGGTATCTCGATACCAGGATCGAGAACTCCTCGATGGCTTTCTCGTAGTTCTGGGTCACCGCCAGGAAGTAGATGCCGCGCGTGCGGAACTTCTCGCGCTCGGTCATCCGGTCCATGTGCTTCAGCGCTTCCGTCCACATCTTTGCCGCCTCGTCGCGCCGCCCGACGTAGAACAGGCTGGTGGCAAGGCCGGAATAGGCGCGGCCGAATCTTGCATCCGCCTTGATCGCGGACTGATAGTGCGGGATGGCTTCGTCGTGGCGGCCGCGAGCGGCGAAATCCTGGGCGATTGAGTACGCCTGTACCGCGTCGAGCGTCGAGACAGTGAGGGTCTCGGCGTCGCGCGAATTGTCGACCCGGGTGTCGCCAAGCTTCTCGCGGAGCGTACCGGCAAGCGCCGTGACGGCTCCGAGCACGTCCGCCTTCGCCTTTGCGCGGGCTTCCGCGTTCGCTACCTCTTTTCCGTCGGCCGGGTCGATCGCGCGCAGCGACAATTCATAGCCGCTGCCGGCGCGCGCGATCTTGCCGGCGAGGACCACCTTGATTCCCTCGCGGACGGCGACGAGCCGTGAGGCGGTTTCGTTGAGGGACGGCTCCTTGGTGACTTTCGCTCGCAGCGCGTTCGCGCTGGTTCGCGAGTACGAAGTCACGAACGGCGAGCCCTCCATGACGATCCCCAGCGCCTGCTCGAGCGAACCCTCGAACACGTCCTCCCCCGTGGCGTTTTCGAAGTCGGCGATCAGGACGGAAACCGGAGCGTGCGCGGCAGCAGGCACGGCGGTCGCCGCGGCTCGGTGACGCGCGAACCAGACGGCGGCCCCGGCCGACAGGATCATCAGCACGACCATCGTCGCCGTCGCCAGCTTCCAGCGATAATCGCGCGCGAGGGGCGCGCGCGCGAGCGAGCCGTCGGGATCGAGACGTTCGAGATCGGCCAGTAAGGCCGCGGATGACGGGTAGCGATTATCCGGATCCGGCTGCAGACACTTCGCGACGATCCGTTCGAACGCTTCGGGAACATCGGGCACGACGGCTCGCAGCGGAGGCGGCGCCTGCTGCATCCGCTTCATCATTTCGGAGAGCGCGCTCTCCCGCGCAACGCGCCTTCGCCCGGCGAGCATGTCGTGCATGATCAGCCCGAGTGCGTAGACGTCGGCGCGCTGGTCCGCGGCAACACCGCGCGCCTGCTCTGGGGACATGTATTCGAGCGTGCCGACGATGGCGCCTGCGGCCGTCGCGGTCGCGGTGGACGTGGTCACCGACCGCGAGATCCCGAAATCCATGATCAGCGGCTGCCCGTCTTGATCGATCATGATGTTTTCGGGTTTCAGATCGCGATGGATCACGCCGGCTTCGTGCGCCGCGACAAGTCCCGCGGCAATCGCCTTGGCGATGCGGAGCACCTCAGGGACGGGCAGCTTGCCGCGATCGCGCAGCACATCCGCGAGATCCTGCCCCTCGATGTACGGCATCGTGATGTATTTCGTGCCGTCGATCTCGCCGAGGTCGTGAATGCGCACGACGTGCTTGTGCGTCACCTGGCGCGCCAGCAGCAGCTCGCGCTTGAAGCGCCGCTCCACTTCGAGGGTTCCCTGCGGATCAGCGGTGACGTCCGGCCGGATCACTTTCAGTGCGACCGCGACGCCGAGCTCGGCATCCCACGCCTGGTAGACGACCCCCATCCCCCCTGTACCCAGCTCGCGCAGAATGCGGTAACGGGCGCCGAACGCGGTCCCTTCGGGCAGCGGCGCCGCGCCGGTTCGGGCTCGGCTGCCGCCTGGGACACCGGTGCCAATCGCGACGGTTTCGGTGTCGGCGTCGACCGGAGCGAAGGGGAATGGGGTGCGGCAGGCCCTGCACGCCGTCGCGGGAGCGGGCGTGTCTGTGCCGCAATGTGAACAGAGCATCGGGGTTCCCGTCGTCGGCCGCCATTATGCCTGCAAACGGGCGGCCGGTGATAGAATCCGTCCCTTGTCATGGCCGCGCGCCTTGCCACTTTCCTTGTCGCCGCCATCGTCGCCACGACCTTGGTGGCGGGCCTGATCGTCGGCGCGCAGCGCGACGACAACAGCGGCCCGGTCGATCTCATCATTCGCAATGCGCGCGTGTATGCCGCCGACGATCTCGGCGCCTTTGCCGAGGCCATCGCGATTCGCGGCAACAAGATCCTGAAGGTCGGCGGCGAGCGCGAAATCATGCGCTACCGCCGGCCGCAGACGACGGTGGTCGACGCGAAAGGCGCAGCCGTGCTCCCCGGTTTCGGCGACGCGCACGCCGCGCTCGTCGCCGGCGGTCTCGCCGCGGACGCGGTCGATCTCTCCCGCGCGGAAACACTCGAAGAGATTCAGGATCGAATCGAGACGTTCGCCGCCCGGCATCCGGACGCCGCATGGATTACCGGCTACGGATGGTCGTACGACGCGGTCGCCGAGCCGTCGCGCGGGCAGCTTGACGCGGTGATCAGCGATCGTCCCATCACACTGCTGTCGCAGGACGGTGAAGCGCTCTGGGTCAACACGCGCGCGCTGGCCGCCGCGAAGATCACCAGGCGGACACCGGCGCAGAAGCTCGGCGCCATCGTTCGTGATCGGCGGGGCGAGCCCACCGGGCTGCTCAAGGGCGCCGCCATGTCGCTGGTCGAACGAGTCGTCCCCAGGCCGACACGCGAGGAACGCGCGCGCGGACTTCAACTCGCGATCCGCGAGGCGCATCGTCGCGGCGTGACCAGCGTGCAGGATTTCGGCGCCGCGGCTGGCGACCTCGATCTGTACGATGCCGCGCGCGAAGGCGGCACGCTGGGTCTTCGCATCTATGTCGCGATGCCCGCGTCGACGCCTGCCGGCGACCTCGACGCGGTCGCACGCCGTTTTCCCGACGATCCGCTGTTGAAAACGGGTGTTTCATCGATCGCCCTCGACGGGTCAATCGAGTCGCAGACGGCGGCGATGCTCGAAGCCTACGGCGCGCGTGCGCCGGGAGAGGGTACGCTGGCGATGACACCCGCGCAGCTCTCCACGCTGGTTGCTTCGCTTGACTCGCGCGGATGGCAGATCGCGGTGGAAGCATCGGGCGATCGCGCGGTGCGGACTGCGCTCGACGCGCTGGCGGCGGTGCCGAAACGCGCCAAGGATCAAAAACCTGCCCGCCACCGGATCGAAGGGTTGTCGGTCGTCGACCCGGAGGACGTTGCCCGCTTCGGAACGCTCGGCGTCGTCGCCTCGATGCAGCCGCTGCATGCAACAGCCGGGTCGCTCGGCCTCTGGTCGAGAAACCTCGGACCCGATCGGACCGCGCTCGGCTGGCCCGCTCGCAGCCTCAGCGCCGCGGGTGCACACCTGGCGTTCGGCAGCGACTGGCCGCGCCTGCCACTCGATCCTCTCGGCAGCATCCGTGCCGCCGTCACACGCCTCGAGCCCCACGCCTCCGAACGGCTGACGCTGAAGTCTGCAATCAACGCGTGGACGTCGGGTGCCGCGTGGGCGTCGTTCGATGAGCACCGAAAAGGAATGCTGAAGGCGGATCGCCTCGCCGATCTCGTGGTGCTCTCCACCGACATCTTCGCCAGCCGCGCCAAGCTCGAGGCCGCCGAGGTAGTCATGACGATCTTCGACGGGAAGATCGTCTATCGAAAGCCTTCCTAGCCCTCCTATTTCTCTGCCTGCGCCGCTCGCACTACACTCCCTCCTTTCATCACGAACTTCACCTTGCGCGTGGCGGAAATATCTTTCGTCGGGTCACCCTCTATTGCGATCAGATCGGCGAGCAGCCCCTGCTTGACCGCACCGATGCGTGATTCCATGTGCAGGACGCGCGCGGCAGTGGATGTGGCGCTCTTCAGCGCGTCGAGCGCGGGCATCCCGTAGGCGACCATCAGCTCGAGCTCGCGCGCGTTGTCGCCATGCGTGAACACGCCGACGTCGCTGCCGCTGAGAATCGTCACCCCTGCGGCGAGCGCGGCCTTGAAACTGGCGCGCTTGCGCGTAATCCCGGCCGGCTCGGGCGCCTCTCCCTTTTTCCACCCCGCGTACTGCGCCGTCGCATCGCCGGCGGCAAGCGTCGGACACAACGCCACGCCGCGTTCCTTCATCAGCGCGAATACGTCCGCCGTGCCGGCGTCGCCGTGCTCGATCGTTTCGATCCCGGCCAGGACGGCGCGGCGCATCCCTTCCGCCGTGCTCGCGTGCGCCACGACCGGGCGGCCGCTGCTGCGCGCCGTCTCCACGATGGTCTTCAGTTCGTCCACTGAAAAGGTTGGCGCGGCCTCCCCGCGGGCGCCCCAGCGGTAGTCCGCGTAAACCTTGATCCAATCGGCGCCGTGGCCGATCTGATCGCGAACGACTCGGATCAGATTGCCGCCGTCGGCTTCTTCAGCGCCCTGCGGCACCTGCCACTCCAAGGCGAACCCTTTCGGACCGTAGCTACCGGTCGCGACGATCGCGCGAGTGCTGACCAGCATCCTCGGACCGGGAATGATGCCCTGCTCGACAGCCTGTTTCAATTCGACGTCGGCATAGGCCGCCCCTTCGGTGCCGAGATCACGAATGGTCGTGAAGCCGGCCTGCAGCGTGGCCCGCAGATGGTTCGTCGCGCGGGCGATGCGCAGACCGAGACTCTCGTGCAGCACCTGATCGTTCCACGTCGTCTCGTTGTACGGGTGAAGCAGCACGTGGGAGTGACCCTCCACCATGCCGGGCATCAGGGTCATCGCGGGCAGATCGATGACCGTCGCGTCGGGCGGAACGGCGGAGGGCGGTCCGGCTGCTTCGATGCGATCGCCTCTGACGCGAACCGTCCAGTTCTCATGCATCGACTCGCCGTCAAAGACACGGGCCGGCCGCAGCACGGTGACGCTCGCGGACTCGGGCGGCGGTCCGCCGCGCTGACCGCGCGCGGTCGGTGCAATTCCAGAAAGCAAAACCGCGATGACGATGACGGTAGGGCGCATGACGCTCCTTAGAATTTCAGGACGGTGTCGACGATGTAGCGCGATGCCGGGTGATCCGCATCGTTCAACGGTCGCAGCAGCACGATTTCGCCCGGCTGCATTGGCGCAATGGTTCGCTGGGAGGGGACTCTCGACCAGTCCGGCAGGTCGACTTGCTGCCCTTCTCTCAGAGTCGCGTCCCACAACGGTGCGGCGATCAGGCCGCCGGCGTCGATCGTTCGTATCGCTCCGTAGGTGCGCAGGTCTCCGAGATCGGTGATGTTGCCCTGCAGAACCACGACCCGACGTCCGTCCTGGACGCGGACGCGGCGATTGGCGCCGATACCGATGTCGGCGGTGAAGGGACGGACTCCCGTGCCGGTCACGA
>JBKPSE010000288.1:0-5715 GCA_046765855.1 Acidobacteriota bacterium
TTCCAGGGCCGTGCGCCCGGAACGGTCGGCGAGGAGATCACCGTCGGCTATCTGCAGATGCGCTTCAAGGAGCTCGGACTCGCGCCGGGCAATCCGGACGGTACCTACATTCAGAAGGTCCCGCTCGTCGGCATCACAGGCAAGGAGACCAAGCCGCTCACCTTTGCCAAGGGGACGCAGAAACTGCCGCTCAAATGGAGCGCTGACGTCGTCGCCTGGTCGAGGCACGTCGCGCCGTCGGCATCGATCGCCGACAGCGACGTGATCTTTGCCGGTTATGGAGTCGAGGCCCCGGAGTACAACTGGAACGACTTCAAAGACGTCGATGTGAAGGGAAAGACCATCGTCGTCCTCGTCAACGATCCTGCCGTGCCGGATCCCGCGAATGCGTCGGCGCTCGATCCGAAGACGTTCGGCGGCAAGGCGATGACCTATTACGGCCGCTGGACCTACAAATTCGAGGAAGGCGCGCGCAAGGGTGCGGCCGCGGTCCTCATCGTCCACGAGACCGGACCGGCCGGATACCCCTTCTCGGTCGTGCAGGGAAATCTCAACGAGAAGTTCGATCTCGTCGCGCCTGACAAGAACATGAGCAAGGCGAACATCGAGGGCTGGATCACGCTCGACGCGGCGAAGAAGCTGTTCGCGATGGGCGGACAGGATTTCGATGCGCTGAAGAAGCAGGCGGTGACGCGCCAGTTCAAGCCGGTGCCGCTGGGCGTGAAGGCGTCGATGGAAGTGGCGAACACGCTGCGCACGATCGATTCACGCAACGTCGTGGCCAAGCTGGAAGGCAGCGATCCCACGCTCAAGGACGAATACGTCGTCTATTCCGCGCACTGGGATCATCTCGGCATCGGCGCTCCGGTGAATGGCGACACCATCTACAACGGCGCGCTGGACAACGCGACGGGCGTCGCCACCGTTCTTGAGATTGCGCGCGCCCTGAAGCAGGCGAATCCGCCGCCGAAGCGATCGATCCTTTTCCTGATGGTTACCGCCGAGGAAAAGGGGTTGCTCGGCTCCGAGTATTACTCGTTGAATCCGCTGTATCCGCTGGCCAAGACCGTTGCCAACATCAATATCGACGGCGTGAATCAATGGGGGCGGACAAAAGACATCTCGGTCATCGGTCTCGGCGCGTCGGATCTCGACGACTATCTCCGCCAGGCGGCGCAGGAGCAGGGACGCACGATTACGCCCGACCCGGAGCCCGAGAAGGGCTTCTATTACCGCTCCGATCACTTCAACTTTGCCAAGCAGGGAGTGCCCGCACTCGATCCCGATGCGGGCGTCGATTACATCGGCAAGTCCGCGGATTGGGGCAGCAAGAAGCGCGACGAGTACACCGAGAAGGACTATCACGCGCCGTCGGACGAAGTGAAGCCTGACTGGGACCTGAGCGGCGCCGCGGAAGACGCGCAGCTCCTGATGACCGTTGGCTATCGCGTCGCCAACGCGGACCGGTTCCCGGAATGGAAGCCGGGCAACGAATTCAAGGCCAAACGGGACGCCATGCTCAGGAAATAAGGATACTGGGGGTGTGCGTGCAGGGATCGCATTACGGTGATCACAATGGTCGAATATGTGACTGTGCGGACAGGCCGCACACACCCGCACACCCGCTCAGTCGCCACGTAAACCACTGCAGGGTCTGAGGTTCCCACGCCGGACCTCAACAGGGCACTCCGGTTGCTATTACCCCATCCGGAGGTCGCTGATGAAGCGATACGCCTTTGTAGTGTTGGCAGTCCTGCTCGTGGTTGCTCCCGGCCGTGAGCCGCTGCGTGCGGACGCCGCACGTTATACGGTGGAAAACCTGGGGACAACGGCTGACGGGCTCGTGCCAACCATTACCGGCATGAACGCCTCCGGGCAGGTCTCCGGCTATGTCGGACGTCCTGACGGGAGCACCCGTGCGGTTCGGTACACAGAGGGGCATGGCTGGGAGTATCTGGCCGGGCTCGGCACCTCCGACAGTTATGCTCTGGGCATCAACGCCGCCGGTTCCGTGGTGGGCGCTCACTACAACGCCAACGGGTTCCTGACTGCGTTCAGATACACAGACAGCAACGGCGTGCAGGACATCTCTCCCCTGCCCGGCGGATACTCGACTTACGCTTCGGGCATCAACACGAACGGCGATATCGTCGGCTACGGCGACCAGAACGGTCTGTACGTCGGCTTCATCGCGAAGCCGAATCAGCCGATCGCGGCGCTGCCGGCGCTCGGGCCTTTTGTGATGCCGTGTGGCATCAACGACGCGGGTCAGATCACCGGATCGCTCTTGACCTCTTCTTACGTTCAGCACGCGTTCCGTTTCGATAGCGCGGCCTCGACCTCTCTGGAGGTCTACGGCTTCGATGGCGTCGGGTCGCCCAGCGCCGCGTGCGCGATCGACGCGGACGGGCGCGTCGGCGGTCAGGCGAGCGCCGGCGGCGTGTATCGCGCGTTCCGGTTCGTCGGGGACACCAGCAACACGCCGGAAAACCTGGATGTCTTCTCGGCGTTGCAGAGCAACACGGAATCGACGGCGGGCGGCACCAGCGTTGGCTGGTTCGTGCTTGCTGACGGTTACCACGCGTTCGTCCATACGGACGCGGACGGCACCAACGATCTGAACGCGATGACGGATGATGCAGCGGCCTGGCGGCTGATGCAGGCGAAGGCCGTCAACGCCGGAGGAGTCATCGTCGGCGAAGGTACGTTCAACGGTCAACCGGCGTTGTTCCGTCTCCGCAAGGTGGCTGCGACAGCGCCGGATACGATCGCGCCGGTCATTCGTGATGTGTCGGCCACGCCGTCGACGATCTGGCCGCCCGACGACACGATGGTGCCGGTGACCGTCACGGTTGCCGCGACGGACAACGTGGACGCGGCGCCGGTGTGCTCGCTCACGGGGATCACCAGCACTGCGACGACCACCGGCGACTTCTCGATTACCGGGACGTTCTCTGCGCTGCTGCGTGCGACCGGTGGCCGCACCTATACCCTCACCGTGCGCTGCTCCGACGCGGCCGGCAATTTCCAGGACGCGGCTGTTCCGGTTGTCGTGCCGCCCGATACCACCGCGCCGGTGATCAAGGCGATCTCGGCGACGCCGGGGTTCATCTGGCCGCCGAATGGCAAGTTCGTGCCGGTGGAAGTGTCGGTCTCCGCTGAAGACAACGTCGTCGCGAACCCGACCTGTTCGCTGAGCTCGATTGCCGGCGCCGCGTCGACGGAGTACGTAATTACTGGCGCGCTGACCGCGAGCGTGCGGGCGTCGCGCGACGGCGACAATGTGAACCGCGTCTACAGCCTCAACGTGACCTGCAGCGATCGCGCGGGCAACAGCTCGACCGCTGCGGCCGTGGTCACGGTCACGAAAGACGGTCAATCGCCGAACAAGCTGTCGGCGACGCTGCGATAACAATCGCGTAAACCCGCCCGGCAGGTATACCGTCTAACGGTATACCTGCCCATGACGTCCGACAACGCATCCGTATCGCTCACCCCGCAAGCATTCCAGATTCTTCTTTCTCTGATAGACGGCGCCGAACTGCACGGCTACGCCATCCTGCAGGACATCGCAGCGCGTACTGACGGCGAGATGCGGCTGACTGCCAGCACGCTGTACGCGGCGATCAAGCGCATGGTGGACGGCGGTCTGATCGTCGAGGTGGAAGCACCCGCCGAAACCGGCGGCGCGCCTCGCCGCTGCTACCGAATCACCAGGACGGGCCGTCACGTCGCGCAAGCCGAAGCAGAACGGCTGGCGCGCACGGTGGCCATGGCGCGGGAGAAGCGGCTGCTGCCGCGGAAAGCATGATCGTTCTCTACCGCCTCGCGCTGCGGCTGCTGCTGCCTGGCGTTCACGCGCGGCACGGCGATGAAACCGCCGACACGGCGGGGCGCCTCGCCGCAGATGCGCGTGCCCGCGGGCTGACATCCTGGCTCGAGTACTGGATCGCTGAATTCACGTCGCTCGCGCGCGCCGCGTCGCGCGAACGTACACCGCGAAAGGGTTCGTTCATGATTCTCAATCTGCTGCGCGATGTCCGCTACAGCCTGCGATTGATGGCGCGCACCCCCGGGGTGACCGCGATCGCGCTGCTCACGCTGGCGCTCGGCATCGGCGCCAACACCGCCATCTTCAGTATCGTCAACGGCGTGCTGCTGCGGCCGCTCGACTTTCCCGATGCCGACCGGCTGTACCTGATCCAGCACGTGCTCATTTCCGATCGCTCGCAGCAGGGCAGCACCACGCCGGGCAACTTCTACGACATACAGCGTGCGGCGACGACGATGCGAGTCGCTGCCGTGCAGACTTCGGCGGTGACGCTGACGGGACGCGGCGAGCCGGAACGGCTGCAGGGTGTCGGCAGCGCCGGCAGCATTCTCGAGGTGCTCGGAGTCGCACCGCAGGTCGGACGCAACTTCACCGAAGCGGACGATCGGATCGGCGCGCAGAAGGTCGTCGTGATCAGCGATCGACTCTGGCGCCGGCTGTTCGATGCGCGGCCGGACGCGATTGGACAGACGCTGATGCTCGGCGGCGAGCCGCTCGCGGTGATTGGCGTCATGCCGCGCGGGTTCACCTTCCCCGACTCGACGGTCGACGTCTGGGCGCCGGCGCAGATGAACGCGCAGTTGCGCGCGTCGAGGACGGAGTACTTCCTGACCATCATCGGCCGCCTCGCGCCCGGCGCAACGCCGGTCGCGGCGCGGGCCGAGCTCGACGCGATCATGGAACGGCTGCGGCGTGAGTTCCCGCAGGCGAACAGCACTCTTGGCCTCGACGCGCAGCCCTTGCGCGAAGCGCTCGTTGGCAACGCCAGCGACCTGTTGTGGATTCTGATGGCGAGCGTCGGCTGCGTCCTGCTGATTGCCTGCGCGAATCTCGCTAACCTGCTGCTGGCGAGGGCGACCGGGCGCAGCCGTGAAATCGCCGTGCGCCAGGCCATCGGCGCCGGACGCGGACGGCTGGTGCGTCAGCTGTTGGTCGAGAGCCTGATGCTCGCGCTGATCGGCGGAGGCGCAGGCGTGCTCGTCGGCCAGGCGTTCCTGAACGCTCTCGTCGCCTGGCTGCCCGCCGGCATTCCTCGCATCGAGCAGGCCTCAGTGGACGCGCGCGTGTTGTCGTTCACGCTGTTGACCTCGGCGGCGACCGGACTCCTCTTCGGACTCGCCCCCGCGCTGCAGCTGTCCCGCCGATCACCCGCCGTCGTGCTGCGCGAAGACGCGCGCACGTCGACCGGACGTGCGCCGCTGCGCGCGCTGCTCGTCGTCGGTGAGCTCGCGGTGGCGGTCGTGCTGCTCGCGGGCGCCGGACTCCTGATCCGCAGCTTCATGCTGATCCAGCGCGTCGATCCGGGGTTCAAAACGGATCGCGTGCTCACCTTTCAGACTCGCATGGAAGGGCCCGCATACCAGGATGCGACCGCGCGCATCGCGTTCGTCAATGGCGTCGTCGAGCGTCTCAAGGCGCTTCCCGGCGTCACCGAGGCAGCCGCCAGCAGCTACGCGCCGGTCGTCGGCCGCGGCACGGGCGCATGGTTCAATATCGCGGCGCGGCCGTGGCCGCCCGGGACAACGCCGCCCGGCATTCCCTACCGGGTGGTCACCGCCGGGTATTTCAACGTGATGCAGATCCCGCTGTTGCGTGGTCGACTGCTGACCGAGCGCGACGGCCTGAAGGGCACCCCGTCGGTCGTAATCAGCGAGTCGGTCGCG
>JBKPSE010000289.1:0-4226 GCA_046765855.1 Acidobacteriota bacterium
ACTACGAGGAGTTCCACCAGCCGGGCGGGACAACGCGCAACCGGACGATCCTGAATCCGGCGGCTCAATCGGGTGTTTACAGTTATGCGACTGGCTCCGGCATTCAGTCGATCAACGTTCTCGAGCTCGCGGCGAGTCACGGACAGCTCGCCAGCGTCGATCCGACGGTAGAGGCGCTGCTGCGCGATATCCGGACGGCGACGGGCAAAGCGGGCGCGATCACGGGCGACATCGATCCGAATCTCCAGCGCTATTCGTTCAACGTCGCCACCAAGTCCGTCCGCCGCTATCCGACCGTCCGAGGCGACTACAACCTTGGCGGTAACCACCGCGTCAGCGCGTCGTACAACTACCAGAAATTCACCGACTTTCCCGACACGCTGAACAGCCGTGAAGCGCGCTTTCCCGGCTTTCCCGTGCAAGCCGGGCAATCGTCGATTCGAAAGGGATTCAGCACCTCGCTGAAGTCGACGCTTGGCCGCAATCTGGTCAACGAAGGACGGTACGGCTATAGCAGCTCTCCGGTAACGTTCTTCGGCGAACTGACGCCTGCGATGTGGAAGGGAACGTCGGTAGCCGATCAGAAGGGATTTCAGATCAACTTCCCGACCATCGGCTCCGCGCTGACGGCGCCGAGTGCGGGACCGTCTCCTCAAGCGCGCGATGCGTCCGCGCTTCTGCTCGAGGACACGGTCACCTGGCTGAAGGGATCGCACAGCGTCAGCCTCGGCGGCTCCTGGACGCAGTACACGCTCTGGGCGCGCAATTCGAGCATGCTGCCGTCGATCGATTTCGAAGTCGTCAACGGCGATCCGGCGCTGGGGCTGTTCTCGACGGCGAACTTCCCTGGCGCCTCGAGCACCAATCTGAGAGATGCGCGTCGGTTGTACGCGTTGCTCACCGGGCGCGTGCGGCGCATCAACGGCGATTCGCGCCTGAATGAGGCGACAGGCGAGTACGAATACATGGGAACGGGTATCCAGCGCGCGCGCATGCGCGAAGCCGGTCTGTTCCTGCAGGACGCGTGGCGTCTGAAGCCGAACGTCACCATCAACGCCGGGCTGCGCTACGAGCTGCAGTACCCGTTCTACCCGCTGAACAGCAGCTACTCCACGGCGACGCTCGCGGACTTGTGCGGAGTGTCAGGGGTGAACGGCAAGAACGCCTGCAATCTGTTCCAGGCCGGTGTACAGCCGGGCAAGCACCCGGAGTTCATCAACTTCGGCAAAGGACAGCGCGCCTACAACGTCGACTACGGCAACGTCGCGCCGAGCATCGGCGCGGCGTGGACGCCGGGTCAGAAATCCGGCCTGCTCGGTGCGCTGATGGGTACCAACGGCGACTTAGTCGTGCGCGGAGGCTATACGCGCGCGTTCAGCCGCAATGGCATGGACGATTTCTCCAGCGTCTACAACGCCAATCCCGGCGTCGTCATCCAGAATGCGGATCGCGACGACCAGCTCGGCACGCTCGACGATGGTCAGGGCCTGCCGGTGCTGTTCCGTCAGACGTCGCGCCTCGGGCCGTCGCCGTTCCCGTCCCGGCCGATTTATCCGCTGAAAGATGTGGTGACGGAGAACGTCAACATCTTCGACCCTGACATCCAGGTCCCCTATGCCGACACGTGGACCGCAGGGATCCAGCGCGGGCTCACGCGCAACATGGCGATCGAAGTGCGCTATGTCGGCACCCGATCGCGCGACAACTGGCAGACGTTGAACTACAACGAGATCAACATCCTCGAAAACGGGTTCCTGCAGGAGTTCCGCCAGGCGCAGGCGAACCTGCAGGCCAACATTGCTGCCGGACGCGGCAACACGTTTGCCTACACGGGCGCGCCGGGCACGGCGCCGCTGCCGATCCTGCTGGCGCATTTCACCGGCCGTGGTGCGTCGCAGGCGGGATCGACCGCGTCGTACAGCGGCAGCAACTGGTCCAGCCAGACATTCCTGGCGTTTCTCGCCGCCCACAACCCCAACCCCTTCGGGATGATCTCGAACGGCGACGACACCGGGCTGCTCGATGTCGGAACGTTCCGCAACAACGCAGCCAGTGCGGGGCTGCCGGCAAACTTTTTCGTCGCCAATCCCGATCTGCTCGGCGGCGCGAACCTGACGACGAACAAAGGAAAGACGAACTACAACTCGCTGCAGATCGAGTTGCGCCGCAGGATGTCGCAGGGCCTGCAGTTCCAGACGAGCTACGTCTTCGGCAATGCAATGACCTCGGTATTTCAGACCTTCCGCCGCTCGACGTTCATGGTACGAGACACCGGCAGCGAAGGAGATCTGACGCACGTCCTCAAGGCGAACGTCGTCTACGACCTGCCTTTCGGCCGTGGGCGGCGGTTCGGCGGCAATGCCAATGGACTCGTCGACCGCCTTGTCGGGGGATGGCAGATCGGGCTGACGTCAATCGTTCGCAGCGGTCAGCTCGTCAATCTTGGCAACGTCAGGCTGAACGGGATGAGCCGCGGCGATGTGGAAAAGATGTTCAAGCTCCGCTTCGACGATGCCGGCCACACGGTGTGGATGTTCCCCGAGGACGTTATCGAGAACACCATCCGCGCGTTCAGCGTCAGCCCGACGTCGGCGACCGGATACAGCTCGCGCGGTGTGCCGAGCGGACGCTATTTCTCGCCCGCCAACGGCCCGGACTGCATCGAGATTGACAACGGCGCCGATTACGGCGAGTGCGGCACCCGTTCGCTCGTCGTCACCGGCCCGATGTTTCAGCAGCACGACATCCGCATCTCCAAGCGCACCCCGATCGCCGGGCGAGTCAACTTCGAGTTTGCGGCCGAACTGCTCAACGCCTTCAACCATCCGAATTTCGTCCCCGTCGGCGGTCTCGACAACAACGGCCGCATGAACAACGACATCGCCGATTTCGAGGTCACGGGTCTGACCGGGACGAATACGAGCCGCGTCATCCAGCTGGTCACACGCATCAACTGGTAGGCGCAACGGGGCAGCTGCGGATCGCACTCCGCATTGCCCCGTCCTCTTGCGCGTCCCGGCGTCTGCGCGGCCATGCGCCGTGCCCTCCCTCGTGGCGCCGGGGCGCGCAACCACTGCGCGACAATAGAGGGATGCAGGTTGACGCCGCCGTCTCCGAATTGACCAGACGGCGCAACGGGCGGCACCTTTTGTTGCTGTTCGACTTCGACGGGACGCTCGTGCCGTTCAAGGCGGATCCGGACGCGGTTTACCTGAGCTCTGACGTCAGCGATCGACTCGGCCGCCTTGCCAGCCGCAACGATGCCACCGTCGGTATCATCAGCGGCCGGCGCCTGCCCGACCTGCAGGAGCGGCTGAAGGTCGCCGGAGAGATCTACCTCGCCGGATTTCACGGTCTCGAGATTCAGGAGCCGGGCGGCGATACGTTCGTCCATCCCGGCGCCGCCGCCGCGGTCTCGACGATGCAGAAGATCGCCGACATCATTCGTCCGCAGCTTGGCGAGCTGCCGGGCGTGTTCATTGAGGACAAGCACTTTTCAATCGCGCTGCATTACCGCGAAGCGGACCCCGCGGTGCGCGTCGTCGCGCTCTCGCGGTTCATGGACGCGGCGCGCGCTGACGTCGAGTCGGGCAGACTGCGGCTGCTGCCCGGCGCGTGCGTCGTTGAACTGTTGCCGGGCGCGGCGTGGCACAAAGGCAGCGCGCTGCAATGGATCCGCGAACGCATCGAGCGCATCCATGGAGCCACGTTCACCGTCTATGTCGGCGACGATGTGACCGACGAAGATGCATTCCGCGCCGTCGGAGCCGACGGCATGGCGCTGTCTGCCAGCGCGCGCGCCTCGGGCGCGCACTTCAGCGTCAGCGGTCCCGAAGGCGTGAAGCGTCTGCTAGACTCGTTGGATGGCGCAGAGAATAACCGTCGCGCATAGTCCCGACTCCGACGATGCGTTCATGTTTTATGGTCTTGCCTCGGGCGCCGTCGACACGGGCGGCATCGAGGTCGATCAGGTGCTTTCCGATATCGAGACGCTGAACCGCGCGGCGTTCGAGGGAAAGTACGAAGTCACCGCGGTCTCGTTTCACGCCTTCGCGCATCTGGTCGACAAGTACGCGCTGCTGCCGCACGGCGCCAGCATGGGCGATAACTACGGGCCGATCGTCGTCGGCCGACAGGACGGTCCGCGCGAAGTGAAGGGACGGAAGATCGCCATCCCCGGTACGCTGACCACGGCGTACCTGGCGCTGCAACTTTACGAGAAGGAC
>JBKPSE010000290.1:0-4483 GCA_046765855.1 Acidobacteriota bacterium
CTTCGACGCCTCCGCCGGCGGCCTCGGCGGCTGCCCGTACGCGCCCGGCGCGACGGGGAACCTGGCCACGGAGGACCTGCTCTACATGCTGGACGGTCTGGGAATCGAGACCGGCGTCAGGCTTGACGGCGTGCTCGCGGCTTCCCTGTCGATCGAGCCGCGGCTCGGGCACGGGCTGGCTTCGCGCTACGCGGCTGCCGTTCGCGCAGCCACGCGTCGAACTTCGACTCCTCCCAGCAATTGACGACGCGGTCCGCGGGCGCGCCGGCGAGCCGCGCGTGCGCGATCGCATAATCGGTGAACGGGTATTCGGCGATGCTGTGCGCATCACTGTCCAGCGCGAGAAGGCATCCTTCCTCGAGCGCGACGGACGCGAGCTCGTAATCGACGTCCTGCCGGTGCCAGTTGCCGTCGATCTCGATCGCGACGCCGCGCTTTGCCGCCTCGCGGAACACTTTGCGCCAGTCGGCGGCGATGCCGGGCCGGCTGTTGAACATGCGTCCCTGCGGATGCCCGAGTATCGCGACACCGGGCAGCATCACCGCCGCCAGCATCCGCGGCGTCTGATCCGTATCCTTGCGCAGCTGCGAGTGCGGCGAGGCGATGACGTATTCGAAGACCGCGCGCTCGTCTTCGGAGATATCGAGCGCGCCATCGGCGAGAATATTCGCTTCGACCCCTTTGTAGACGCGCACCTTGCCGGCGAGCTCCTCGTTCAACTCATCGATCTCGCGATGCTGCTGCCGCGCCGCCTCCATGCTCATCCCGCGCGCGATCGGCAGACCGTAGGAGTGGTCGGTCACGCCGATGCGCGTCCAGCCAAGTTCGTAGGCGCCTTCGGCCAGCTCCGCGATGGTCTCGCCGCCGTCGCTCCACGTCGAATGCATCTGCAGGTCGCCCGCATAGCCGCGAGTCGAGACGATCGAGGACTCGAGCGGCGCATCGAGCGCGATGCGCAGCGAGTGGCGGCTCAAATATGCGCGCCGGAACCGGCGCCGCTTCTCGACTTCGTTCCGTTTCGGCGAGGCGGCGACGGCCGCGGCCACGGTGGCGGACTCTCCGCTCTGCACGAGCTCGCGCACGATCCGTTCGCTCGACGGACCGACGAACGGGACGTCGCGAAGGATCCCTTCCTCGATCAGGTCGACAACTGAGCGATCGACTCCCGCCGCAAGCGCTTTCGCCGCACGCTTGTAGCCGAACGCACTCCGCTCCGAGCTCTGCAGGATCGCCATGTCATGCAGCAGCCCGGCGGCGACGATGTTCAAATCCTGCCGAACCTCTTCCAGCAAGCTCCGCCGTACGGCTCCTGAGTGGGTAGCCATCTACATACTCACGCGAAAAGGCCTGACTTTTCGAAGCCGATCCGTGGGCACCTCGCTTGCTGAACTGAACGTGAGCGAGGAGGTCCGGATGAGCAGAAGAATCGTCGCGGCGCTGCTGCTGACGGCGGGGATGCTGGGCGCGGCATGCGATCGAGACGACAAGCACCGCCCGGGCCAGCCCGGCGCCGTCGGCACTTCCGGGCATGGCGCCATGACCGTCGCCGAGGCGCTGACCGGAACGCCGGTATTCGTCGGCCGCGACGCCGACAGCGCCAAGCTGTGGCAGCTCACGCGACAGTTCTATCAGAAGCGCGGCAACGCGCCCGCATGGATTGAAGACCGCAAGCCAAGCCGTCAAATGGACGAATTGATCGGCGCGCTGCAGGCGGCCGATCGCGAGGGGCTCGATCCGGCGCTCTACAACGTGGCGACGCTGACCGCGAAACGCCAGGAGGCAGGACGAGGATTCCTGACCGCTAAGGGATTCAATCCCGAGGAGGCCTCCAGGCTCGACGTCTGGCTCACCTATCTGTATTTGAGCTTCGCGTCCGACCTCTCCACCGGCATCGCGGATCTGTCACACGCGGATCCGAACTGGAAGATCCGGGATGAGAAGATCGACTTGCGCGCGCTGCTCGAAAAATCTCTCGAGGAGAATCGCATCGCCCGGTCGCTGCAGGATCTGCTGCCGCAGCATCCGCAATACACGCGTCTGCGCGATGCGCTCGCGCAGTACCGCGAGATCGCGAAACGCGGCGGGTGGCAGCCGGTTCCGGCGGTGACAAAGCTGAAACCCGGCCAAACGCACGCCGCCGTTGGCGCCATCGCAAAACGGCTGGCGATCACCGGCGACTATACGGGGCGTCCGAACGAGCAGGACACGCGATACACGCCCGAACTGCAGGAAGCGGTCAAGCGCTTCCAGCGGCGGCACGGCCTCGAGCCTGACGGCGCCATCGGACGCGCCGTCGTCGCACAGATGAACGTTCCCGTCGACGAGCGCATCCGCGAGATCACGTTCAATCTCGAACGCTGGCGCTGGCTGCCGCGCCAACTCGGCGAGCGTTACATCCTCGTCAACATTCCCGAGTACCGGCTCGAAGTATGGGACCACGACAAGGTGCCGTTGACGATGAGGGTGGTGGTCGGGAAGAAAGACACGCCGACGCCGATCTTCGCCGACGACATGACGCACGTGGTGTTCGCCCCCTACTGGAACGTGCCGCCCGATATCGCCAAGAACGAGACGCTGCCCTCGGCGATCCGCGACCCGGCGTTTCTCCAGCGCGCCAACATGGAAGTGCTGGACAAGAGCGGCAACCCGGTCGATCCGTCGACGATCGATCTCGACGATCCAGGCGCGTATCGTTTTCGCCAGCGTCCGGGATCGACGAACTCGCTCGGACTGGTGAAGTTCATGTTCCCCAACCAGTTCAACGTCTACCTGCACGACACGCCGGCCGACTCGCTGTTCGCGCGCGCGACGCGATCGTTCAGCCACGGCTGCGTCCGGGTCGAACAGCCTGACAAGCTCGCGCAGTACGTGCTCGCCGACCAGCCGGAGTGGACGCCGGAGCGGATCGAAGAGGCGATGCATGCGGGAGAAGAAAAGACGGTCAAGCTGCGGACGCCGCTGCCGGTGTATCTCGGCTACTGGACGGCGCGCATCTCGGCGGACGGCATTCTGCAGTTCCGCGACGATCTATACGGGGTGGACAGCAGACAGACGACGCTGCTGACGGGCGTGCTCGACAAGATGAAAACGCGCGCCAGCGAAGCGGCTACGTCTTTTGACACAAAGGCGCGATCGTCGCCAGCAGCCGGTCGAAATCCACCGGCTTCGACAGCCAGCCGTCGGCGCTGATTGCCGGGATGTCGTCCCGCGGGCCCGCCGCGGTGACGACGACGACTGGAATGCGCGCGAGCGACGGGTCTTGCGTCTGCGCCTCGCGGAACTGCCAGCCGTTCATCACCGGCATCATCAGATCGAGCAGGATCACGCATGGCCGCCCGTCATCGTGGAGCGCCTGCAACGCGATCTGTCCGTTCGCCGCCGTCTGTACCTCGAAACCCTCGAGCTCGAGAAAGCGTCCGAGCATCTCCCGGGTGTCGCGATCATCCTCAACGATCATCACCGACGGCATGCGATCAGGCGGAACGGCGCTTCCGCGCTTGTGTGATAAGCGCGGTCAGCGTGTGTTCGAGATCCTCCGGCTGGCAGGGCTTGGGAAGCACGGCGTCGCAGCCCGCCCGATCGGCGCGCGACGGATCCTGAGTAAACGGCGCGTAGCCGGTGACGGCGAGGACCGGAATGCGCTCGGTACGCGGGTCGCTCTTGAGACGACGGGTCAATTCGTATCCATCGATGCCGGGAATGTTGAGGTCGGTGAGAATCGCATCGGGCAGCAAATCAAATGCGCGTTCGAGTGCCTGCAGGCCGTTGTGCGCCTGTTCGACGCGAAAACCCGCCTGCTCGAGCCACTCGGCGAACAGAAGGCGACCGTCTCGGTCGTCTTCGACCAGCAAAACGAGCGGCCGCTCGGGTAACAGCGACACTTGCCGGGACTCCGCGAGGCAGTATACCGAACGCGGCTACCGAGGTGAACCAACGAGGGCGAGAAAATCCCCTTTCGGACTGACAGCAAGACGCGTGACCCCGTTCAAGCTCAGCTTTTTGAGGTCGGCGACCCCCTTCCAGCCGTTTTGTCCCGGACGCCAGGCGTACAGAGTACCTTCGTGCGCCATCAACAGCGTGCCGTCCGGCGTCCATGCCGTATCGGCCTCGGTCGCCCCGGCGACGGCAGGCGTCAGGACGGTCACTTCGCCCGTGCGGACGTTCAGCTTCTTGATCACAAGTTTCGTACCGTCGGCGTCACGCTCGCGCTGAACGAAGCTGATGTCGCGCGTCGCTGCGGCGCCCGGCATCCGCTGCAGAGATCGCCCGATGTCGGTTGCGATCGTTCGCGCCTGCCCCGTGCGCACGTCCGCCAACTGCAGCGTCGCCGGCGGCCCCAAGACGAACAGGGCCAACGTCTGCTCGTCTGCCCAGGCGTGATAACCGACCGGTTTGATGTTCGGGAGCAGCACATCGAGCTGAATCTTCGGACCGCTCGGCGCGATGCTCCAGAGCCGCTGCGTTCCGTCGGCCTCGACACGGA
>JBKPSE010000291.1:0-6422 GCA_046765855.1 Acidobacteriota bacterium
GAAATGATGATTGGCGATGGGAAATGATGATTGGCGATGGGAATGATCATTGGCCATTGCAGATTCCCATTAAAGACTGGCCAATCGCCATTCGCCAATCGCCAATCCAATCGTCAATCGCCATTCCAATCGTCAATCGCCAATCCAATCGTCAATCGCCAATCGCCATTCCAATCTTCAATCGCCAATCGGCAATCCAAATCTTCAATCGCCATTCGCCATTCGCCAATCGTTTATTTTCCCAAAAGCTCCGCGTCCTTCTTCTTCTGGATCTCGTCGATCAAATGGATATGTTGATCGGTGATCTTCTGCACTTCGTCGAGGCCGCGGCGTTCGTCGTCCTGCGAGATCTTGCTGTCCTTCAGCAGTTTTTTCAGCTTGTCGTTGGCGTCGCGGCGGACCTGGCGCACGCCGTTGCGTCCTTCTTCGGCGAACTTGTGCACCAGCTTGGACAGCTCCTTGCGGCGCTCCTCGGTGAGCGGCGGGATGGGAATGCGAATCACCTTGCCGTCGTTGGTCGGGTTGAGGCCGAGGTTCGCGGCGCGGATGCCTTTCTCGACCGGCGTCATCAGCGACGGATCGAACGGCTGCGCCACGATCATCGCCGGCTCGGGCACCGACAGCGTCGCGACCTGGTTGAGCGGCACCATCGATCCATAGGCCTCGACGTGCACGGTGTCGAGGATGTTGACCGAGGCGCGGCCAGTGCGCACTCCGCCCAGTTCGCGGCGCACGTGATCGAGATGGCCGTCCATCCGCTTTTTCACTTCGCCGAACAGGCCTTTCAGATCGCTCACGTCCATAATGCGTTCCTCGCTCACGCGCTCATTGCGACACGACCGCTCATGCGGTGACGGTCGTCCCGACCGGTTCACCCAGCACGGCACGGCGCATGTTGCCGGGCGTGCGCAGGTTGAACACCACAATCGGGAGCTTGTTGTCCATGCACAGGGAGATGGCGGTCGCATCCATCACCTTCAGCCCCTGTTCCAGAACCTTGAGATAGGAAATCGATTCGAACTTGGTCGCCGTCGGATGGATCATCGGATCGGCGGTGTAGATGCCGTCGACCTTGGTCCCTTTGAGGATCACGTCCGCTTTCATCTCCATCGCGCGCAGCGCCGCGGCGGTGTCGGTGGTGAAGTAGGGATTGCCGGTGCCGGCGGCGAAAACGACGACCCGCCCTTTTTCCATATGGCGGATGGCGCGGCGCCGGATGAACGGTTCGGCCACCGCGCGCATTTCGATCGCGGTAACGACGCGGGTGGGGACGCCGGCATGTTCGAGCGCGTCCTGCAGCGCCAGTCCGTTGATGACGGTGGCCAGCATGCCCATGTAGTCCGCGGTCGCGCGGTCCATCCCTTTCGCGCTCGCCGCCAGGCCGCGAAACAGGTTGCCGCCGCCGATCACGATCGCCGTCTGGATGCCGAGACTCTGGATTTCGGCAATCTCCTTGGCGATCTGCGTCGTCACGCCGGGGTCGATGCCGAACTGCTGCTCGCCCATGAGGGCCTCACCCGAGAGCTTCAGCAAGACCCGACCGTAACGCGCGGACATAGCCGTCGATTATATCGGGCAATCTCTTAATCGGGGAATCCGGGGATCGGGCAAGCGGGGAATCGAGCAATCGGTCGATCGGAGAATCGATAATCGAGCATGGCGGCTTGTGAACGCACGCGCCGTAGCGCGTGCGTTGCCGGATTCGCCGACTGGCCGATTCCGATTTGTCGATTACGCGCTTTGCTCGCCCACTTTCATGCGGGTGAAGCGCGAGATGGTGATGTTCTCGCCGAGGATGCGAATCGCATCCTGCACCAGCTGCTGGATGGTGACGTTCGGATCGCGCACCGAAGCCTGATCGAGCAGGCAGAACTGCTGGTAGTAGCTGTTCATCTTCCCCTCGACGATTTTGTCGACCACCTGTGCCGGCTTGTCCTTCACCTGCTCCTTGTAGATCTCCTTCTCGCGTGCGACGACGTCGGCAGGGACGTCCTCGCGCCGCACGTAGGTGGGATTGGCCGCCGCGATGTGCATCGCGATCTCGCGCGTCAGCTCCTGGAACTTGTCGGTGCGCGCGACGAAGTCCGATTCGCAGTTGACCTCGACGAGCACGCCAATCTTGCCGCCCATGTGGATGTAGTGGCCGATCAGCCCTTCGGAGGTCGAGCGTCCCGCCTTCTTGGCCGCCTGCGCCAGGCCGCGCTTGCGCAGCAGGGTCGTGGCCGCCTCGAGATCGCCGTTTGCTTCGGTCAGGGCGCCCTTGCACTCCATCATGCCCGCGCCGGTCGCGTCGCGGAGCTTCTTCACCTGATCAGCCGTAATTGCCATAGTCGCCATCTTGCCTCACTTCACGAGTAGCCAGTTGTCAGTGTTCAGTAGCCAATGAGAACGCCCGTACATACGAACGCCGGCCCGTGCTCCAGGCCGGCGTCAGTGTCACTCGGGCCTTGTGCCTAAACCGACGCCGGGGTAGCAGCCTGTTCGCGCGGCGCCGGACGATTAGGGCGCGAGCGCCGCCCGCGGTCGTCCCCGCTGTCGCCGCCGTCGTCGCTGCGGTTCGCGTCCGCGATGCCGCGGCCGGCGATCACCGCGTCGGCAATCTTCGACGCGAACAGCCGGATGGCGCGCAGCGCGTCATCGTTGCCCGGGATCACGTAGTCGACTTCATCGGGATCGCAGTTGGTGTCGACGACGCCGATCACCGGGATCTTGAGCTTGCGCGCTTCGTCGACCGCGATCTTTTCCTTGCGCGTGTCGACGACGAAGATCGCGTCGGGCAGCCGCGACATGTTGCGGATGCCTTCCAGGTTCTTCTGCAGCTTGCGCTTCTCTTTCTCGACCTGCGCGATTTCCTTCTTGGTGATCGTTTCGTAGCGGCCGTCGGTCTCCATGGCCTCGAGGTCGCGGAGACGGGCGAGGGAACGCTGAATGGTGGCGAAGTTGGTCAGCAGCCCGCCGAGCCAGCGCTGGTTCACGAAGAACATGTTCGAGCGCTGCGCTTCCTCGGCGATCGCGTCCTGGGCCTGGCGTTTGGTGCCGACGAAGAGGATGGTCCGGCCATCGGCGGCGAGGTCGTGGACGAACTGCTCCGCGTCGCGGAACAACTTCGCCGTCTTCGCCAGGTCGATGATGTAGATGCCGTTCCGCTCGCCGAAGATGTACTGCTTCATCTTCGGGTTCCAGCGCTTCGTCTGGTGTCCGAAATGGACCCCGGCCTCGAGTAGATCCTTTAACGCGATCCCGTTCAAAGTCCCTCCATTGCTCACGATCGGTTTACCGTTTGCTGAACTGGAAGCGCTTGCGTGCGCCCTTCTGCCCGTACTTCTTGCGTTCCTTGATTCGCGCGTCGCGCGTCAGGAAGCCTTCCTTCTTCAGCCGCGGCCGCAGCTCGAGGTTGTACTCGACCAGCGCGCGCGCGATGCCGAGGCGGAGCGCGCCGGCCTGGCCGGCGATGCCGCCGCCGGTGATGGTGGCGAGCACGTCGAACTTATCGGCCGTTTCGGTCACGGCCAGTGGCTGTTTGATCTGATTGCGGTGCGCTTCGGTGGGGAACGCCTGCTCGAACGCCTTGCGATTGATCGTCAAGCTGCCGGTGC
This sequence comes from Acidobacteriota bacterium, assembly GCA_046765855.1. Classification (GTDB taxonomy): domain Bacteria; phylum Acidobacteriota; class Vicinamibacteria; order Vicinamibacterales; family 2-12-FULL-66-21; genus JAICSD01. Next base: position 3,597 of record JBKPSE010000291.1, read on the forward strand.
CCGGCCGGAGGAAAACGCGGGCCGTCGATGTCTTGCGCCGTCCGGTGCCGTAATACTCGATTGCTGCTGCCACGTCTTATGCGACCTCGTTCTTGATCTTGGTAGGTTTCATTTGCTCACCACCCGTCCCTGCGGCCGCTGGCTCGCGTGCGGGTGCTCGGCCCCGGCATAGACCTTCAGCTTCCGCCACATCGCTTCGCCCATCTTGGTCTTGGGCAGCATGCCGCGGACGGCCTCTTCGACGATGCGGGTCGGCTGCTTGGCGCGCACTTCCTTGACGCGCTCCTCGCGCACGCCGCCTTCATAGCCGGAGTGATAGCGATAGAGCTTCTGCTCTTCCTTGCGGCCGGTCAGGCGGACCTTCGCGGCGTTGACGATCACCACGTGATCGCCGGTATCGATGTGCGGCGTGTAGATCGCCTTGTGTTTACCCTGCAGGAGGCGCGCAGCCTCGGTCGCGATGCGGCCCAGGACCTGGCCCTCCGCATCGATGACATGCCACTGCCGCTCCACACTTCCGGCAGTGGGAACAAACGAACGCATGGGATCCCTCTCGTTACCTTTCAAAGGACGGCAAACCAAGAGGATACCGGCAATTAGCGATATTGTCAAGATTACGGAACTGGCATCGGCACGCCCGTTTTGTAATCCAAACGGCGTCGTTTTCGATCCCGTCCGTGCCCGCCTCATACCAGTTTTGCGCAGTTCTGCCGATTTTGTGCGCTTCTCAGCCGTGGCACCTCGCTTGCCAATTCCGTGATGCCGATAACCGCAAGCGATGGATTCTGGGGTGACTTGTGTTCCGTAGAGCGAAAGCCCTGGTCGGATTGGATATTGGCTCGAGCGCCGTCAAGGCCGTCGAGCTGAAACCGTCCGGCAAGACCTATAAGGTCACCGGCTTCGGCGCCGAGCCGCTGCCGCCCGACAGCATCGTCGATGGCGCGATCATCGATGGCGCTGCCGTCGCCGACGCGATCCGCCGTCTGTTCGACGGACGCAGCATCAAGACCAAGGACGTCGCCGCGTCGCTCTCGGGCAACGCCGTCATCGTCAAAAAAATCTCGCTGCCGATCATGTCGGACGCCGAGCTCGCCGAATCGATCTACTGGGAAGCGGAGCAGTACATCCCGTTCGACATCCAGGACGTCAACCTCGATTACCAGATCCTCGATCGCGGCGACGCCGCGGCGGGCAAGGGGACGATGGACGTGCTGCTGGTGGCGGCGAAGAAGGAAAAGATCGCCGACTATACCGGCGTCATCGCTCAGGCAGGCCGGTCCGCCGTAGTCGTCGACGTCGACGCCTTCGCGCTGCAGAACGCGTACGAGGTCAATTACGGCATCGATCCGAATGCCGTCGTCGTGCTGCTCAACGCCGGCGCGAGCGCGACCAACATCAACATTCTCCAGGGCGATCAGTCGGTGTTCACGCGCGACATCTCGATGGGCGGCAATGCCTACACCGAGGCGCTGCAGCGCGAGCTGAACCTGCCGTTCGAGACCGCCGACGGACTCAAGCGCGGCCAGTTGGTGGAGGGCGCGACCTACGACGACGCCCGTCCGGTGCTGCGCGCGGTGACCGAGAACGTGATGCTGGAAATCCAGAAGACGTTCGATTTCTTCAAGGCGACGGCGGCGTCCGACCGCATCGACCGCATCATGCTGAGCGGCGGCGCGTCGCGGGCGGAAGGCTTTACCGAGATGCTGGCCGAGCGTTTTGAGGCGCCGGTTGAAGGCTTCGATCCGTTCCGCAAAGTGGCATTCGAGTCCAAGAAATTCAAGACGGACGCCGCCGAGATCGCCTCGACGGTTGCCGTCGCCGTTGGTCTGGCGCTGCGGCGGGTGGGCGATCGATGATCCGCATCAATCTGCTCACCACCGAACGGGCCGTCGGCAAGAAGAAGGCGGCGTCCCCCGGCGTCACCTCGGCGCAGCGGGTCACCATCGGCGCCGCGCTGATCCTGATCGGCACGGTAACCACCATCGGGTGGTGGTACTGGTCGCTGCACACGCAGTCGCGCCAGCTCGACGCCGACATCGCCAGGGCCGAGGTCGAGGCGCAGCAGCTTCGCGCGGTGCTCGCGTCGGTGCAGAAGTTCGAAGCGGAGAAGGCGCGCCTGCAACAGCGCGTCTCGCTGATCGAGCAGCTTCGCCGCGGCCAGACCGGTCCCGTGCACATTCTCGATGAAGTCAGCAAGGCGCTTCCCGATCGGCTGTGGCTGGTGTCGATGGGACAGCGCGGAGCCGACTTCACGCTCGACGGCCGCACGACGTCGCTGACCGCAATCTCGGATTTCGTGGCCAATCTCGAAGCAAGCACGTGGTTTCAGCGCCCGGTCGAGATCCTCGACAGCGCGGTGAGCCAGACGCCCTCGGGAGACATCGTCAGTTTCACGATACGCGCGACGTCGAAGAACCCGGAAGCTGCGGCGCCCGCGGCGCCGGGGCAGAGGGGCGCGCCGCCGGCGCGGTAGCCGGTAGCCGTAGACGGTAGTCGGTAGTCGGATCGCGGGTAGCCGGGAGCCGGAAGCCGGCAGCCGGAAGCCGGAAGCCGGGAACAGCAAACAGGGAACAACGCCGTGGATATAAGCCTCAGCAAACTTCCGTGGTATGGCCAGATCGGCGCGTTCGTCGTGCTGTCGGTTCTGGCGATCTACGGCTTTTATACCTACTACGTGACCGACTTCCAGGCGGACTTGTCGCTGCGTCAGACGCACCTGATGGCGCTCAAGACCGACATCAACAAGGGTATCGCCACGGCGCGGCGGCTGCCGGAGTTCCAGGCCCAGGTCGTCGAACTTGGACGGAAGCTGGAGAGCCTCAAAAA
>JBKPSE010000292.1:0-7832 GCA_046765855.1 Acidobacteriota bacterium
GATGTGTATAAGAGACAGGCTCATCTTCGAGCTGACCCACTCGTCGTTCTATCTCGGCCTCGACTATTTCTTCGGGCAGCTCCCCATCCTGCTGCTCACGCTGATCGGCGGTGTCGTCGCCGACCGCCACGATCGGCGCCACGTGCTGCTCGGATCGCAGCTCGTGCAGATGGCGACCGCCTTCACGCTCACCGCGCTGATCGTCTTCGGCGTCGTCCGCGTCGAGTACATCCTGCTGCTCTCGTTCGTCGCCGGCCTCGGGCAGGCGTTCGGCGGCCCCGCCTACCAGGCGTTGATTCCCTCGCTGGTCGAAAAGAAGGATCTGCCGAACGCGATCGCGCTGAACTCGATCCAGTTCAATCTCGCGCGCGTGTTCGGCCCGCTGCTCGCCGGCGCCACGCTGGCCGCCTGGGGCAGCGCCGCATGTTTTGGCTTGAACGGCCTCTCGTTCCTGGTGGTCATCGTCGCGCTGCTGGCGATGACCCACAAGCACATCAAACCGGCGAACCCGAAGCCGATGCTGCAGGAACTTAAAGGCGGGCTGCGCTACGCGAGAGGAGAGCCGGCGATCATCGGCCTGACCGTGCTCGCGGCGCTGACTACCTACCTCGGACTGCCGCTGCTCACTTTCCTGCCGGTGTTCGCGCGCGACATCTTCCACGGCGACGTCAATCGCTTCACCCACATGATGGCGTTCTCGGGCGCCGGCGCGGTGTGCGGCGCGCTGATCACGGCGTGGCTCGGCCGCTTCCGCCGCATGGGGATCGCGGTTCTGCTGACGCAAGCGGTGTTCGGCGCGCTCGTCACCATCTTCGCGCTGACGCGAATCGGCTGGCTCAGTAATCTGCTGCTGTTCGGGACGGGCGCGACGCTGCTGATGACCTTCTCGATGACCGCGTCGCTGGTCCAGTTGATCGTGCCCGACGACCTGCGCGGCCGGGTGATGAGCATTTACATGGTCGCGTTCCGCGGCGGGATGCCGCTCGGCAGCCTCGCCGCCGGCTATCTCGCGAGCCGCACGTCAGCGCCGTTCGTCCTCGCCGTCAACGGCGTGCTGATCATGTGCGTCGCGGGATATTTCATGATCCGCAGTCACGGCGTCAGACAGCTGTAAAACTGCCGGTCGCTACGCGGTCGCCACCCAGAGCACGCCGAGGACGATGGACGAGACGCCGACGAGCGCGCCGGCGCCGCTGCCGACGCGGCGCAGCGCACGCCTGGAGAGGACGCCGGCCAGCATCACGCCGAACAGCGACATCGACAGCAGGATGCCGGCGGCGAACATGCCGATCAGCGCGAGCAGCAGCGGCAGCGGTTCGCTGCCGAGATCGGTGCCGAACGGCGTGAGCATCGCCAGCGCGCGCAGGCTGCTCACCGCGAAAGCGGCGCCGATGACGGTGGGAACGTGCGAATGGGCGGCGCGCGCCGCATGGTGCTGCCGCCGATGATGCTGACGCGCGTGCTGCAGCGTGACCAGGCCCATGACGATCAACAGCGCGCCGCCGATCATTTCGCCGCCGCGTTCGACGTGCGGCGGGATCGTCCAGCCGACCACCACGATCAGCGCCGCGCCGAGGCCGAGGAGCAGCGCGTGCCCGGTCGCGAAGCGCAGCGCGATGCCGAGCGCGCGGGCGCGGCGAGTGGCATCGGGGCCATCGCCGGCGTCGACGGACAGCGCCGCAATCGCCATCAAGTGGTCGCCGCCGAGTCCGTGCAGGAACCCCAGACCGAGAGCAGAAATCAGGAGGAACAAGTCAGAACGATTATAACAACCGAGGACCGCGGACCAAGGACCGCGGACCAACGACCGAGAACCGATTGTTCAGTGCGCCAGCTTGCGCGCGTGCTCGCCGGTGAGGAAGAACAGGTTCTGCTCGCGTTCGCCGGGCTGACGCAGATGGAAGCGCTCGCCGTCGAAGCGATAGGGCGCGTAGCCGAGACTGCCGAGCAGATCGAGCATGGCGCGGAAGTCGGAGCCGGGCGTATCGACAGGATCCAGCGTCTCGACCTGAATCACCGGGTGCCACCGGCGGAACGTCTCCACAGCGCCGCGCATGCATGCCAGTTCGTGATACTCGGCGTCGATCTTGATGAAGGTCACCGGCCGCTCGTTGTCGGCCGTCACCGAATCCAGCGTGCGGGTGGTGATCGGGAAGTGCCGCAGCGATCGCGATTCACCCGCCTCGACGATCTTGGCGTCCCAGAACGACTCGCCGCCGCCGTTGTAGCGCGGAATCTCCATCACCGCGCTGCGCTCGTGATCGCTCAGGGCGGCGTTGAACAGCCGGACGTTGGTCAACCCGAGATTGCGCACGCCGTGCTCGAGGATTTCGTAGGTCGGCGGCATCGGCTCGAACGTCCACACCTGACCGGTCGGACCGACCAGCTTGGACAGCCGCTGGGTGTAGAAGCCGACGAACGCGCCGACGTCGATGACGAAGTCTCCGGGCTTGACGAAGCGCGGCAGCGCGCGGGCGTCAGTTTCCATCAGATCGTCCGAGTCGTTGCGCAGCAGCTTGAGGTAGTAGCGCTTCTTCAACTCGAGCAGCATGCGCTCGGGCAGTACGGAGGCGATGACCTGTTTGGTCCGGAGCGCTACGGTTGAGTTTTCGGCGGTCCAGGCCCGAAGCAGCGGACGGACGAGTTGCGACACAGCCATGCGCCGCTCGACTCTGCATTTTTCGGACCAGCTGAGGCTGCCCCAATTCGGGCGAGATCAGCGACGGCGCTGTGGAACTACTTGCCTAGTGTCCATTCCACCGCCACCGTCTGTGGCAGGTAGCAGATCTGGTCGTCGCAGGCCTGATACCGCAGGCGCCCCTTGACGATGCGAGGCGCGACGCGGGAGTTGGTGAAGGTGACCTCCTGCGTGATCCGGAACGGCTTCGCGTAGACCAATTGCGTCTCGTTGAGCGCCGGCATGAAGAACTTTTCGCCCGCCGGGTATTTCGCTTTCGCCGCGGTGAACGACGGATCGTCATCCAATGTCAGCGTGATGGCGATGTAGCCCTGTTGGCCCGGGGCGTAGACGTGCATCTTCGGCTTGGGGGTCACGTCCAGCAGCAGCGACACCTTCCTGCCGCCGGTCTGTGACTCCGGCGCGGCCACCGACGCCGCCGCCGTCAGATGCGCGGTCTCGATCGGCTTCCTCGACTGCTCCTGCGTGATGAGCAGTGCGACAAACAGCAACGGGATCATCACCGCGATTGTACGTAAAAACGACGCCGGAGCTGCCCCCGGCGCCGTCGTTGACTTACAGACTACAGGTTAGCGTGAGCCGGCTGCCGGCTCTGCTCCTCGATTCTCCTTCAGAACGTGAACTTCGCCTGCAGGCGGAACGTCCGCGCTCCCTGGAACTGGTCCGGCTGACCAAATCGCGCGTCGGGGCGCACGTTCGGATTGGCTGCCGCGATCGCCGCGGAATCGAACCCCCGGAAGAACGTCTCGTCGGTCAGTCCGGGGATGTTATCGCGATAGCGTGTCGTGAATAGGCGCGTCACCGTATCCTGGTCGAACAAGTTGAACACATTCAGCCCCAGCATGACGTGCGTCTTGCCAGGAAGGCTGATCGTCTGCCACAGCGACAGGTCCGTGCTGCTGAACACCGGGGTCCGTCCCATATCGCCGCGGCCGTAGGCGAACACGGGCACGCTCTTGAAGGAGATGGTGCTCGACTGCGGCGTGCCGCTCGCCAGGAAGTAATTCAGGCCGACACCGGTGCCCCACGGAAGATCGTAGGTCGCCTGCATCTTGAACTGATGCGGCCGGTCGGTTGCGAGCCGTCCAAATACGGGCCGCCCGGTCTGATCGAACGACATGTACTCGCCGTCAAATGCGCGTTCGACGCTCGGGCTGGTGCGGCCGTTCTCGTCCGAACTCGCCAGGCCGGCATAGTTGCCATACAAACGGCTCCACAAATAGCTCGTGTTCATCGACCAGCGATTTGCGAGCCGCTTGCGCAAGCGGAACTCGACCCCATCGTAGTCGCGCTTGGCCTTCGGCTGCGCCGGACAGGCTGCGCAAGTGCCCGCAAGTGTGAACTCGGCAATCCCGAGCCCGGGATTGGCGATCATGAACACCTCGCCGACTCCGGCGACCTGGATGCCGACGTCCTCAATCGTGCGATCGAGCCACTTGTGCGCGTAGCGGACCCCGACGGACATCGTTCGATTGAGCTCATGATCGAGTCCAACCGTAAACTCCTGGCCGCGGATCGGTTTCAAGTTCTGATCGATCAGCGGATCGGCCGGATCGTTCGAGACGTGACGACGGTCCGCCTGTTCGATGAAGGTTCCAGGGCAGCCGCTGCCCGGTTCTCCGGTGCAGTTAATGGATGGCCAGTCGAAGGAGTCGAGCGTGTAGTGGTAGTCGATCCAGTGCTCGGCACCCCACGCGCCGCGCGGCATCTCGAGCTTGCTGATGTCGTAGAACTGTCCCCAGCTGCCGTAGGTCTTCCAGCGGCTGTTGCCGAACACGTCCAGCGCGAAGCCGAGACGCGGAGCGATTTTGTCGGCGAAGCCAAATTTCAAGCCGGGGTTCTCCGGACGATAAGAAGGGATCGTTTCACTATCGCTGCGCAGACCCAGATTCAGCGTCAGGCGATTGTTGACGGCCCACGCGTCCTGCAGGAATAGGCCGACGTTATCTGAATGGATCTTGCCGACTGTGAAGCGCTTCGCCACTGTGTAAAAACCGTAGGTGCCGCGGACCTGCCGTGGCGGATCGTCCAGCGTGATCCGCGCCGCGTTCCAGCTGATTGACACCGTCGGCGCCTGTGCCCCGGTCAGCACATCGTTCGTGAGGCGCTCGTACTGCATGCCCCCCTTGAGCGTGTGGTGTCCAGCGAATGTCCCGTAATAGGTCCCGTCCAGATTCACGCCGACCCGTCCGTACTTGTCACGCACGTCGCGGGTGCTGACCGGAAGGTCCGCGTAGCTGTTGACGTGCTGCAGCGACGAGGGAATCTCGGGGAACGGGCAGGCGCTCGTGCCCGGCCGGCTTGGATCGGTGCAGACGTTTGAACCGGTAAACGTGTGACGCAGCGCCGAGGAAAACTCCGTTGCCGTTACCTGCCAGGAGTTGTATCCGAGGACGCCGACGTTCGCGTTCAGGAAGAACTTCGGGTTGACCACCCAGGCCATCTCGCCCACGTACGAGTTGTTCGACGAGTTGGTCGTCAGCGGGTTCGGGAACAGCGACGGATTGCTCGTGCTGGTTCGGTCAGGTTCGATGCTAGGCAGGCTCTGTTCGCCGATACCGCGCTCGTTGCTCGCGGCGACCTTCACACGCACGTCCGGACGCAGCTGCGTCGTCACGTGGTAATTGATGTTGTGATCGTCGCTGTCGCTGGGAAACGTCCTGGTTTCCCCGTTCGATCGAAACGTCACCGTCCGCGTCCGCCGGCTGATCTGCGGCGCATAGCCGGCAAAGAACCAGATTCTGTCCTGGAGGATTGGCCCGCCCAGGTCTACGACGGTGTCGATGCCGTGTGAGGGATCGCGCGGCGTGATGATGGATTCGGCGAGCGTCTGGTTCGATGGGTTCAGCCGGAGAGAAGGACGCTCGGCGCCGTTCCACTTGGCGTTGTTGTAATAGAGGCCGACGTCGCCGCGCAGGCTGTTGCTGCCGGATTTCGTGATCGCGCTGATCACGCCGCCGGTCGTCGCGCGGTACTCCGCGTTGTAGCCGCTCGACTTCACCTGCACTTCCGAGACGAAGTCGACGAGCAGCTCCTTCTGGCTTGTTCCGGTCCGAAGCGACGTCGTGTCGAGGCCGTCGATCACGAACCGGTTCTCCGACCCGGACGCGCCGTCCACTTGCAGGCCGCCCGCCTTGCTCTCGTCGTTCGTGCCCGGTGCGGTCGTAATAACGCTGGTGAAGTTGCGCCCGCGGGGAATCCGCTCGATCAGCTCGGCCTCGATACTGACCGTCGCGGCGTTCTGTTTGACGTCAATCAGGGGAGACTCGGCGGTCACTTGTACGTTTTCCGTGACGCCACCGACCTTGAGCGCGAAATCGACCTTGAGGATGCGTCCCAACTGCAGCTGGATGTTCTCGACCTTGGCCGTCTGAAACCCGGAAAGTGAAGCGGTGACTTCATAGATGCCGGGGCTCAGCGCCGGGAATCGATAGACGCCGTCGCCATCTGAGGTCGTGGACTGCACACCGACGAGCGACGGACTGCGCGCTTCCACCGTCACTCCGGGCAGCACCGCGCCCGACGCGTCCCTGACGACTCCTTCAATCGAGCCGCGCGTTTCCTGCGCAGCCGCGCCGATCGGCCACGACAGGCACAACGCAAGAACGCCGAACAAGCAGGCGTATCTCTTCATTCTCTCCTCCTCCACAGAGGTTTGCACAAGCCTCTTAAAGATCTTTAAGAGTTGGAGGGATTCTACGCGGCGTTACCGCTGGGATCAAACGGTTATCGGCGGGGACCAAAAACAAAAGGGCCGGGACGAATCCCGGCCCTTTTGATTGGCACTGTTACCTGCTACCTGCTACCTGTTACCTGCTACCTGCTACCTGCTACCTGCTACCTGCTACCTGCTACCTGCTACCTGCTACCTGCTACCTGCCACCTGCTGCCTGCTGCCTGCCACCTGCTGGCTGCTAGCTGTTGCCTGCTAGCTGTTGCCAACTGCTAACTGCCAACTGCCAACTGCTATCTGCGAACTGGTAACTGCTGCGCGCCAACTAATCTACGCTACTTGCGACGCGTCATCTGATCCCACAGCGCCGCCCCGCCGCCACCAATCAGGGCCCCGATGCCAGCGCCCTTCTTGCCGCCGATGGCCGCGCCGATGCCGGCGCCGACGCCCGCCGAGGACCCGATGATGACCGCGCTCTTCTTGACCGACCGCTTCGGCTTGTAGATCCGCTCCTGCGTCGGCTGATAGCGCACGGTGCGCGGCGCTGCCTGGCGCGTCACCACCGGCTGCGGATATGCGGTGCGCACCAATTGCGTGTTGTCGTTCGCCGCGAGCGGCACGTAGCCGCCGTTGTAGGCGACCGGCTGGACGCCGGGCTGATAGGCAACCGGCGCGGCGCCGAACGTTCCCGCGATCGCGGCACCGTTGACGCTCTCGCACTGCACCTGCGCCTGCAGTGCGCCGTTCACCGCGACCTGGCGCACCACCGCGCGCTGGTTCGGCTCGCAGCTGACGGCAAGCGGCGCGCCGGCGTTCGAGGCGAACGGCGTTCCCGCCACGTCACGCGAGCACCCGGTCAGGATCGCGCCAAGTCCGAGAATCGCGGCCGCGGCCGCGCCCTTATTACGAATCTGCTGCACTCCCATGATCGCCTCCAAGGCCCGCCGCTTCAGCGGTGCATTTGGGTCTACTCACATCAATGGCAATGCCAGCCGAAACGCGCGATTTTCCGTGGGATTCCGCTCGTGCGAGAATCGAGTGTCCTCTCCATGGCTCAACTGTTCCAGGACACGTGATCATTCGACCGCAACAGGACGCGCTCCTCTTTATTACGCAGCCGGATCATGCCGCGGCGGCCGCGGATCTGGTGACGCACTTCGACGGCTACGCCACGAACGCGCGCCGCGAGGACATCCACCTTGCGGTTCGCGAGCACGATTGCGGCTGGCGCGAGCTCGACGACGACCTCGTGTTCGACCCGGGATTGGGGAGCGCGCTCGATTTCATCAGCGTGCCCGAGCCGTTGAAGCGCTCGGTCTGGCCGCTGGCGATCGATCGCGTCGCGCCGCGATCCGCCTATGCCGCGGCACTCATCGCGGAGCACGCGGGGTTCGTCTATTCGGCGAATTACGGCAAGACGGACTGGCAGCCGTTCTTCACAGAGATCGAGCAGCACCGTGA
>JBKPSE010000293.1:0-3265 GCA_046765855.1 Acidobacteriota bacterium
AGAAGGATGTCGTCCCGTTCGACGTGGCCACGCTCGAGGCGGCTCCGTCGATCTCGCTGGTCGGCTCACGCGACACGATTCGACGCGGCCTCGACGCCTTCGTCGCGCGCATGCAGCCTGACGAACTGATCGTTGTCGCCCACATCTACGATCACGCGGCGCGGCTGCGATCGTACGAGATGGTCGCCGATCTCCAGTAGTCGCGGGACTTTCCGGCGCGGTTTGCATCAAATCATCGGGCGGCGGCCGCCGCTGCGGCATGTTCGTGTAGGATGCGCGCATGTATCGTTCGCTCTTCATCGCCGCCTTGCTGTTGTCCGCGTTCCAGCAACTTCCCAGCGAAACCCCGGCGCAGTTCAAGCCGGTCACTGACAGCTTCGACTACGTCCGGCGCGACGAGATGATCCCGATGCGGGACGGCGTCAAGCTGCATACCGTCATCCTGGTGCCGAAAGGCGCGAATCGCGCGCCGATCCTGTTGACGCGCACTCCCTACGACGCCAATGCGCTGACGACGCATCGTCAGAGCCCGCACCTTGAGCCCAGCCTCGCGGGTTATGACAATGCGGTCGACGTCATCGTCCAGGGCGGCTACATCCGCGTCGTACAGGACGTGCGCGGCAAGTACGGCTCGCAAGGGGATTACGTGATGAACCGGCCGCTGCGTGGACCGCTGAATCCGACCAACGTCGATCATGCGACCGATACCTACGACACGATCGACTGGCTGGTGAAGAACGTGCGCGAGTCGAACGGCAAAGTCGGGATTCTCGGCATCTCCTACGACGGCTTCCTGCCGCTGATGGCGCTCTTCAATCCGCATCCGGCGCTGAAGGTGTCGGTGCCGATGAATCCGATGGTCGACGGTTGGATGGGCGACGACTGGTTTCACAACGGCGCATTCCGGCAGCAGATGATGCCCTACGTCTACGAGCAGGATGCGACGCGCGACAACACCCAGCGGTGGTGGTCGGGAAATTTCGACGACTACGATCTCTACATGCGCGCCGGCGCCGCGGGCGAGCTCGGTCAGCAGCGCGGGCTCGAGCAGGTCGGCTTCTGGAACAAGCTGGTCGCGCACCCGAGCTACGACGCGTTCTGGCGCGAGCAGGCGATGGACAAGCTGCTCGCGGCGCAGCCGCTGAAAGTCCCCGTGATGCTGGTGCACAGCCTGTGGGACCAGGAGGACATCTACGGCGCAACCGCCGTCTATCGGGCGCTCGAGCCCAAGGACTCGGCGAACGACAAGGTGTTTCTCGTCATGGGTCCGTGGCACCACGGTCAGGAGATTCTCGAGGGCAGCTCGCTCGGCGCGCTCCGTTTCAACAGCGACACCGCACTGACATTCCGGCAGGAAGTGCTCGCTCCCTTCCTGGCGCACTACCTGAAAGATGAGGAACCGCCGATGGACGTCTCGCCGGTGACGGCGTTCGAGACGGGGAGCAACATCTGGCGGCACCTGCAGGCATTCCCCGCAGCCGGCGTGAAGCCGACGCCGTTCTACCTCGCGGCCGGCGGCGCCGCATCGTTTTCTTCTCCCAGCGCCGGCGCCGCAGCGTTCACCGAGTACATCTCGGATCCGGCGAAGCCGGTGCCGTATCGATCGCGTCCCAGCCAGCCGGTGGGCTACGAGGCGCCGCTCACCTGGGCGCAGTGGCTCGTCGACGACCAGCGCGAAGCGTCCGGCCGACCCGACGTCGCAGTGTTCACGTCAGCGGCGCTGACGCAGCCCACGAAAATCGCCGGCCAGCCGATGGTGAACCTCGTCGCGTCCACGAGCGGCACCGACTCGGATTGGGTCGTGAAGTTGATCGATGTCTATCCCGACGAAGTGGCGATGCAGCCGGCGTTGGGAGGCTATCAGCTGATGGTGGCGGCCGACATATTCCGCGGACGCTATCGCGAGAGCTTCGAGACCGCGAAGCCCATCACCGCAGATGCGCCTTTGTCCTACAAGTTCGCGCTGCCGACGGCACACCATGTGTTCCTGCCCGGACACCGCATCATGGTGCAGGTGCAGTCGTCGTGGTTCCCGCTCTACGATCGCAATCCGCAAACGTTCGTGCCGAACATCTTCTGGGCGAAGCCGGCCGACTTTCGCAAGGCTACCCAGCGCATCTATCACGCGGCGGATCGCGCGAGCTTCATCGAGCTGCCAGTCGCCGCACGCTGAGAAGGCGGCTCCTCAGCGTCGGCGGCAGTGTGTTCACGGCCCTTCAGTGGCCGACGCCGGCTTCTTTCTCGACCTGGTGGATCTCGCCGATCTCCGGCTGTTTGCCGGTGACCCAGCCCTTGGCGATCTCGTACAGGATCACCGGCTGCGGCTTGTTCACTTCCAGGTAAACCGCCGAGTGGACGTCGACGCCGATCAGCACCATGCGCGGGTCGTCCGGCGTGCCATGCCGCGGATCTCCCTCGTCGGGAAACCACATTTTCCAGTCCGGCGCATAGAGTCGGTGAATGGTGTCGCGATTGCGCGAGATCTTCCCGATGCCGGCGACCGACACCCATTCGCGCGTGCGGTCCTTGTAGTAGGCGAGATTGACGTGCGGGTCCTCCGCGAGATCCTCGAGCTTGGCGCTGCCGTCGAGCGTCACGAACCACAGATCCGCGCCCGGAGCGTGTTTCTGGTTCGCCATGGCGCGCGACACCTTGTGACCGTCTCTGCGGCGCGTCGTCAGCATCGCGGTATCGAGCCCGTCAATCATTTTGAAGAGCGCTTCCAGTTCTTTTCGCATAGCTTTCGAACCGCTGCAATGAGGGTGCCTAAGGCACCCGGGCGTGGACCAGCACGAGCATGATGCCTTCCTCGGTGGCCACGGCGAGATCCTCGGCGTAGTCGAGCAGCTCCGCCTGGCCGCGAGCGCGCAGAAGAGCCCGGACGTCGATCGAAATGCGATCGCCGTCCATGTGGACGCCGGATGGAAGTCCGCCGCCGAAGGCATTCACGGCTGAGCCCGCGAAACGCATGATGCCGCCGGCGCCAGTGACCCGGAGCCCAAGCGTCGTGTCGGCCCGCGGGTCCGGCTGCTTCTCGATCGCCAAGGACACATTGATGGCCGGGAGCAGCGCGGGCTTGGCGAGTTTCAGGTGGACGTCGAAGCGATTGCCCGCCCGCGGCGTGACGCTCACGTCGCGAATCGCGGAGGCGGACGACGTGTATGCGGCGATTGCTTCGTTGAGGAGCGCCGTGGAGACGCGGAACGCCGCTCGAATATCGGAGCCGGCGAGGCCGGCGAAGCGCGCCGCGCGCTGACGTGACAGG
>JBKPSE010000294.1:0-2784 GCA_046765855.1 Acidobacteriota bacterium
ACGCGCCGCGCTCCTGCCGATCGATGCCGTAGAAGGTCGTGTCCTGCGAGATCAGGAGGAGCTCCTTGATCCCGCGCGCCGCGAGCGCGCGCGCTTCAGCGACGATCGACTCGCGCGTCCGGCTGCGATATTCACCGCGGAGCGTCGGGATGATGCAGAAGGCGCAGGTGTAATCACAGCCTTCGGCGATCTTGACGTAGGCGAAGTGGCGCGGAGTGGTGATCAGCCGCGGCGTGTCGGCGCCGTAGAGATAAGTCGGGAGCTCGCGTCGCTCAGCGATCACCGATGGCCGGCTGTCGCCGTTCTTTTTGTGAAAGGTCAACGGCCGAACGTCGACGCTCGCCACTGTCGACACATCGGTCATCGGCCGCCGGGGGTCGAGCGTCGGACTGATTGCTTCAACGATGTCCGGAACTTCCCCGGTTCCCAGGACGGCATCGATCTCCGGGATTTCCTTGCGAAGCTCCTCGCGGTAGCGCTCGGCCAGACAGCCGGTGACGACCAGCCGCGAGCACTTGCCGTCCCGCTTCTGCTGCGCCATCTCGAGGATCGCGTCGATCGATTCCTGCTTGGCGTTATCGATGAACGCGCAGGTGTTCACCACGATCACGTCTGCATCGCGGCAATCGGGCGTGATCTCATGCCCGGCGTGTTCGGCGTAGCCGAGCATGACCTCGCCATCGACGAGATTCTTGGGACAGCCCAGAGAGACGAAGCCGATTTTCATGCGCTTCTGTGTCAACTGCACAACTTCACATTCGTTCATTGGGAGTTGTGGAGTTGTGGAGTTGCGGAGTTGTCAAGGATACATCCTATAAAGCATGCGCGGGTACGGAATGGCCTCGCGCAGATGTTCGAGACCACAAATCCAGCTCACCACTCGCTCGATCCCCATGCCGAACCCGCCGTGCGGCACGCTGCCGTAGCGGCGCAGGTCCAGATACCACTCGAACGCGTCCTGCGGCAGGTTGTGCTTCCTGATCTGCTCGACCAGGAAGTCGTAATCGGTCGCCCGTTCGCCGCCGCCGATGATCTCGCCGTAGCCTTCGGGTGCGAGAACGTCGACGCCGAGCGCGAGTTCAGGCCTGTCTGGATCGGGCTTCATGTAAAACGCCTTGACTGCGGCAGGGTAGCGATGCACGCAAATCGGCCGGTCGAATTCCTCCGACAGCGCGGTCTCGTCGGGAGCGCCGAAGTCGCCGCCCCATTCGAATGGCAATCCTTTCTTTTTCAGGATCTCCACCGCCTGGTCGTAGGACACGCGCGGGAACGGCGACTGCACTCGTTCGAGCTTCGAGGTGTCGCGCTCGAGCACCTGCAGCTCGCGCTTGCGCCTGTCGAGCGCGCGTCCGACGACGTAAACCACCAGCCCCTCGGCCAGCGTCATCACGTCGTCCAGAGTGGCGTAGGCCATCTCGGGTTCCACCATCCAGAACTCGGTGAGGTGCCGGCGCGTCTTGGATTTCTCGGCGCGGAACGTCGGACCGAAGGCGTAGACGCGGCCGAGCGCCATCGCGTTCGCTTCGTTGTAGAGCTGTCCGCTCTGCGTCAGGTACGCCGTCGTGTCCTCGAAGTACTGCACCGGAAACAGCGTGGTCGTGCCTTCGCATGCCGCCGGCGTAAAGATCGGCGTGTCGGCGAGGATGAAGCCGCGGCTGTTGAAGAAATCGCGGACGGCGTTGATGACTTCATGGCGTACCCGAAGGATCGACTGCTGCCGCTGCGACCGGATCCAGAGGTGACGCCGATCCATCAGGTAGTCGACGCCATGCTCCTTGGGGGTGATGGGGTAGTCCTTCGCTTCGGACACGACCTCCAGGCCGGTGACGTCGAGCTCGTAGCCGCCGGGCGCGCGCGAGTCCGCGCGGACCGTGCCGTCGATGACGATCGCGCTTTCCTGTGCCAGGTGATCGGCCGTGGTGAACATCTCGTCGCCGACCGCCTTTTTCGACATCACGCACTGGATGAAGCCGGTGCCGTCGCGCAGCGTGAGGAAATGAATCTTCCCGCTCGAGCGACGGTTGTGCAGCCAGCCGCGCAGCCGGACCGGCTGCCCCTCGTGATTGGCGATGTCTTCGATGTAGGTGACCTCTGCCATCGTCTCTCCTTCCGCCGCCGAGGCGGAAGCTACAGGGTGAGCAGTTTCTCGAACCGCTTGCGCGCGGCCTGCGCCTTCCGGAGCACCTGCTCCGGACTCGTCGTGTTGGCGAGCTCCATCAGGTACGTCCCGTCATAACCAATTTTCTGCATCGTCATCAACGCCATGTCCCAGTTGATCCGACCGTCGAAAGGCACCAGGTGCAGATCCTTCTTGCCGTCGTTGTCGTGGACGTGCGTGGTGACCAGGTGCTCCGCGACGCTTTCGATGGTGTCAGCCACATCACCCATGAGGAAGGCGTGGCCGAAGTCCAGGCAGACGCCGGTGCGTGGAAAATCGAGATCGCGTTCGAGCATCGCGACCAGCGACGCGGCATCCGACAGCGGATTGGGGATGACCTCGAGCGCGATGCGCGTCGCGACCGGTTCGGCAAGACGACAGATATCCTCGACGCTGCGGAACGCAGCGGCGCGATTGTTCTCGCCGCCCTGCACCGTCGGTGTGCCGAGGTGTACCACGAAGACGTCCGCGCCAAGTTCGCGTGCGACGTTCAACGCGAGGTCCGCTTCACGAACCGCGGCTTGCCGCTTTGCCGTCTCGGACACCGCGTTGGAGATCACCGGTCCCCATTTGTCGCCGCCGCTCATGCCTGTCTCTTATACACATCTGACGCTGCCGACGACAGA
>JBKPSE010000295.1:0-7744 GCA_046765855.1 Acidobacteriota bacterium
GGGCAGTTCCTGGGGCCGGACCTGGTCAAGGTGTGCCAGCGCCTGGCGCGCCGCGGCAAGCGGGTGATCGTTGCGGGGCTCGACCAGGATTACCTGGCGCGGCCATTCGAGCCGATGCCGCAGCTGCTCGCGATTGCCGAATACATCACCAAGACGCTTGCCATCTGCATGGTTTGCGGCGCACCGGCGAACCATACGCAGCGGCTGGTCGCCAGCAACGAGCGCGTGCTGGTCGGCGCCTCGGGAACCTATGAGGCGCGCTGCCGCCACTGCTTCGATCCGCGCCTGGGTCAGTAACGTGGACTGATGATTGGGGAGCTTTCACCTCGAGTCCTGACCGCGTTCCTCTACCTGGTCGGCACCGGGTTCCTGATCTTCAACGTCTATCTGTTCTATCAATTCTTTCGTAACCGCCGGCTGCAGGCGCAGGCGCTCGTCACCTGGGCGCCGCCGCGCCCACCGCTGTATCGCCTGTTCCTCTGGGTAGGGGCGGTCCTCGCTATCGTCATCTTCTACAAGCTCGCCGTGCTGAAGCTGCACCCGAAATTCGTCTTCGGGGAAACGATGATGCTGGTCTATTACGTCTATGCGATGCCGCTCGGATTGAAGATTCGCCGCGGCTTGTACGAGGACGGCATCTGGGCGGACGCAGGATTCATTCCCTACGTGAAGGTCGGCGGCTTGACCTGGCGCGAGGGGCAGGCGCCGACGCTGGTGATTCTGTATCGCTGGCGCAGTTTCGCCCGGCGGCTGACGGTGCCGCAGCCGTGCTACAGCGAGGCGCGCCGCGTGCTGCGCGACAAGATTGCCGCGCACGACATTCACTTCACGGGAAAGACTTTCGATCTGGGGCTACACGACGAGCGGGACGATGTGTAGCGCGCGTCAGCGCGCCAGGAGCCACGCGATCGGTCCTTCTCCCGCCGCCACCGGATCGCCGAGCCACACCGGCGGCGTGAGCCAGACGAAGGCGAGGATCGCGATCACCATCATGTCGTACTGCCAGGTGGCGCGCTCGAACGTCCAGAAGAACGCGTTCCACAGCATGCGGACGGGAATCGGCGAGCGGACGACCACCGGCGGACGATCCGGCATCTGCTGCAGCACGCGATAGGTGAGGATGACGCGGTCAGCCACAGAAAACACCGACAGTACGAGGATCACCCACATCACCGCCGCCATCCGGTTGCTGAACGCACCGATCATGAACAGCACGATCCGCTCGGGCCGTTCCATGAAGCCCACCTTGCATTTGGCGATGAGCGATTCGGCGCGCGCGCGCGTATAGCTGGTCATCAACGCGAACATCATCGCCAGCGACACGATCAGCGCGTAGTCGGTGCGGCCCATGCTCGAGTAGAGATAGATGAGGCCGATGAACAGCGCGATGTCGGAAAAGCGATCGATCACCGAGTCCCAGAAGCCGCCGAATTTGCTGATGAGGCCGGTCTGCTGCGCGACCTTGCCGTCGATGAAGTCGAAGATGTTCGCGACGATCATGATGAAGCCGGCGGTGACGAACTGCCCGTTCGCCAGGTGCACCGCGGCCCATGAATTGATGAGCAGGCCGGCAAACGTCAGGATGTTGGGATGGATCCGGAGCGCCACGCACGCGCCGATGATCGCGCGCAGCGGAAACATGCAGATCTTCCCGATGAGGCCGGTGAACGTCATGCAGCTGCTATAATTTAAGGTTCGGTAACCCGCAAAAACGCCCAGTGTAGTCCATGCCGATTCAAGACCTCAAGCGCCGCATCGCGCGCCTGCCCGAGCAGCCCGGGGTCTACCTCTATTACAACGGGGCGGGCGAGACGCTCTACGTCGGCAAAGCAAAAGTGCTCCGCGACCGCGTCCGCAGCTATCTGGGCGCGCAAGGGATGAGTCCGCGCATCGACGCCCTGCTCGACGAAGCGGCGAACCTCGAGTTCATCGTCACCGACTCGGTGGTGGAAGCGCTGGCGCTCGAGAACCACCTCATCAAGCAGCGCGCCCCCAAGTACAACATCCTGCTGCGCGACGACAAGAACTATCCCTACCTGCAGCTGACCACGGGCGAGGCGTTCCCGCGGGTTCTGATCGCCCGCAGCGTCGAGAAAGACGACCACTATTACGCCGGGCCGTTCATGCCCGCCAAGTTCGGACGGCGGACGATGGCCTTGACCCATCGCCTGTTCGGCATCCGTTCGTGCAACGAGCTGATCACCGGCGATCGTGCGCGCCCGTGCCTCGAGTACGACATCCATCGCTGCATCGCGCCCTGCGTGCGGGAAATCTGCAGTCCGGAGACCTACGCCGTGGCCGTGCAGGACACCAGACTGTTCCTCGAAGGACGCAACGACGAACTGATCGCGCAATTGCGCGAACGGATGGCCGCGGCGGCTGCGGAGGAACGCTTCGAGCAGGCGGCGCAGCTGCGCGATGCGCTGCGCACCATTGCGACCTTGCAGCAGCGGCAGCAGAAGATGGCCGGAACCGGACTGGGCGATCGCGACGCGTTCGGCATCAAAGTCGGACCGGCCGGAGCCGTCGTGCAGGTGTTCCAGGTGCGTGGCGGCAAGGTCGTCGAACGCGTCGAGCTGGCGACGTCACAGACGGAGACGTTAGGCAGCGCCCGGCTTCAGGCAGGAGATTCGCGGGCCGAAGCGAGCCAGCCGCTTGCCGAGGGCGAGATCCTGCAGACCGCTCTCGAACAGTTCTACTCAGACCATCCGGCGCCGCCGGAGATCCATCTGCCCGTCGCGCTGAAAGACGCCGAGACCGAAGTCATCGAGGCATGGCTGACCAACCGCTCCGAGCACCGCGTCCGCATCGTCGTGCCCAAGCGCGGCGAGAAACGCGGTCTGCTGGATCTGGCGGCGCGCAATGCGCAGGTTGCGTATCAGACG
This sequence comes from Acidobacteriota bacterium, assembly GCA_046765855.1. Taxonomy (GTDB): domain Bacteria; phylum Acidobacteriota; class Vicinamibacteria; order Vicinamibacterales; family 2-12-FULL-66-21; genus JAICSD01. The sequence goes on from JBKPSE010000295.1 coordinate 2,886, forward strand.
CGCTTCAACGAGAGCGTCGCGGCGCATTATGACGCTCTCGAGACGCTGCGCCTGGTGCTGAATCTCGCGGCGATTCCGCGGCGCATCGAGTGCTTCGACATTTCCACGATTCAGGGTGCCGAGACGGTCGCCTCGATGGTGGTGTGCGAAGACGGGCGCATGAAGCGGTCCGAGTACCGGAAGTTCCGGATTCGAGGGGCGAGGATCGCGGAGAACCCGGAAATCGCTCCCCAGCCCTCGACGGTCGATCCTCGAGCCTCGGACAACGAACCTCGGTTTCTCGACGACTTCGCCTCGATGCAGGAAGTGGTGGCGCGCCGCTACCGCAAGGTGCTCGAGAACGGTGGGCCGTTCCCCGATTTGATCCTGATCGACGGCGGCAAGGGGCAGCTTGCGGCCGCATACGCCGCGCTCGAGGGGCTCGGCCTGTCGAATCTGGTCGCTATCGGCATCGCCAAGAAGGAAGAGCTGATCTTCACGCGCGAGCACGTCGATCCGATTGCGTTGACGCCGGAGAGTCCGGCGCTGCTGCTGATCCAGCGCATCCGCGACGAAGCGCATCGCTTCGCCGTGACGTTTCACCGCGAGTCACGCAGCCGGCGCGACCTGCGATCCTCGCTCGACGAGATCGGCGGAATCGGACCGCGGCGCCGCAAGGCGCTCCTTACGGCCTTCGGCAGCGTTGCCGGTGTGCGGCGCGCCACGCGGGAGGATCTGATCGCCGTCGTCGGCGCCAAGTGCGCCGACGCCGTGCTGGCCCATTTTGCCGGGCAGGCCTGAGCGGGTATCTTGGCGGGGGATGAACAAACGGCAGTTTCACGACCTGGCCAGCCCCTACGTCGTCCGGGACGGGCGCCGCTTCCGTCTGAAGAACTTCGATCCGCAAGGACCTGGGCCGCACGCGTCGCACCAGGGTGCGAAGAAGTTCCTGAAAAAAAGCGTCGAGGCGCTGTCCGACCTGCAGGAAAAGCTCTACGCCCAGGATCGCTGGGGCGTGCTGCTGATCTTCCAGGCCATGGACGCCGCCGGCAAGGACAGCGCGATCAAGCACGTGATGTCGGGGATCGATCCGAAAGGCTGCCAGGTTTACTCGTTCAAGAACCCGTCGTCCGAGGAGCTCGACCATGATTTCCTGTGGCGGACGTCGAAGTGCCTGCCCGAACGGGGCCGCATCGGCATCTTCAACCGGTCCTACTACGAGGAGACGCTGGTCGTTCGCGTCCACCCCGAATATCTCGGTCACCAGAAGCTGCCGGCAGAACTGATCACGAAGAACATCTGGCGCGAGCGCTTTCAGGACATCAATGCCTTCGAGCGCTATCTGTCACGGCAGGGGTTTGTGATTCGCAAGTTCTTCCTCAACGTATCGCGCGCGGAGCAGCGGCGCCGCTTTCTCGATCGGCTCGAGCGCGTCGAGAAGAACTGGAAGTTTTCCATGGCCGATCTCGCCGAGCGCGAGCGCTGGCGGTCGTACATGAGCGCCTACGAGGAAACGATCCGTGCGACGGCGACGCCGCACGCGCCGTGGGTGGTGATTCCGGGGGACGACAAGAAGTTCGCCCGCACGGTGGTCGCCGCGGCGGTGATCGACGCGCTCAACGGCTTGAAGCTGGCGTTTCCCAAGCTCGATCTGGACCAGAAGCAGGATCTCGAGCGGGCCCGGCGCGCGCTCAAACAGGAATCGCGGCGCGGCACAAAGTCTTGAAGGACAACGGTTTCTCGCGTATCCTTACACCTTTCCTTGAATATTGATCCCCTCGCCGCAGTCCTCGGCTTCGGCGTACTCCTGATTTCGCTGACCGTTCACGAAGCCGCGCACGCGTGGACGGCGGACAAGCTCGGCGATCCCACGGCGCGCATGCTGGGCCGGGTGTCCCTCAATCCGCTCGTGCACATCGACTGGATCGGCACCGTCCTGCTCCCGCTGCTCGCGCTTCTCAGCCGGCTGCCGCTGATTGGCTGGGCCAAGCCGGTTCCGGTCGCAATGCGTAACCTGAGGAATCCGCGGCGCGATTTCATGCTCGTCGCCGCGGCAGGACCGATCAGCAACCTGCTGCAGGCCGTTGTCGCGGCGCTCGGTGTTCGCGCGGTGCAATCGTCCCTAGATATCGTCAACGGTCCCGGACTCATCGATGGCGTCCTGATGCTGGCGGTGGAGATCAACCTGCTGCTCGCGTTCTTCAACCTCATCCCGGTGCCGCCGCTCGACGGCGGCAACGTCATGCTCGGTCTGCTGCCGCCGCGCCTCGCTGCGACTTACTCGCAGCTGCGCAACTACGGTTTTCTGGTGCTCTACGCGCTGCTGCTGACGGGCGTGGCGACGGCGCTGATCATGCCGCCGACACAGTTTTTCCTGCGGGTCCTGCTGCCGTGAAAGCGCGCGTCGTCTCGGGCATGCGGCCGACCGGCCGCCTTCATCTCGGGCATCTCGTCGGCGCACTGAGCAACTGGGTCAGGCTGCAGGACGAGTACGACTGTTTTTATTTCGTCGCCGACTGGCACGCGCTGACCAGCGAATACGCCGATACCAGCGCGGTGGTCGAGAACGGCTACGACATGGTCGCCGACTGGATCGCCGCGGGCCTCGATCCGGACAAATGCACGTTCTTCGTCCAGTCGCTCGTTCCGGAGCACGCCGAGCTCTTTCTGCTGCTTTCGATGGTAACGCCGGTCCCGTGGCTCGAACGCGTCCCTACATACAAAGAGCAGCAGGAGAACCTCAAGGATCGCGATCTGTCGACGATCGGGTTTCTCGGCTACCCGCTGCTGCAGAGCGCGGACGTTGCGATCTACGATGCGAAGTTCGTTCCGGTGGGTGACGATCAGGTCGCGCACCTCGAACTCTCGCGCGAAGTCATCCGCCGCTTCAACAACGTCTTCGGCGAGACGCTGCACGAGCCGCAGCCCATGTTGACGAAGGTCTCGCGCCTTCCCGGCATCGACGGCGACAAGAAAATGAGCAAGAGCATCGGCAACACCATTCATCTGTCAGACGATGCCGAGACGGTGGTGAAGCGGGTGCGGCAGATGTATACGGATCCGAAGCGCGTGCGCGCCGACATCCCGGGCACCGTCGAAGGCAACCCGGTGTTCATCTATCACGACACGTTCAACCCCGACACCGCGGAAGTGGACGATTTGAAGGATCGCTACCGCGCCGGCAAAGTCGGCGACGTCGAAGTCAAGACCAAGCTCGCCAGAGCGATCAACGCCCATCTCGATCCGATCCGCGCACGCCGGTCCGCCGTCCTCGCCAGACCGAACGCGGTCCGCGACATCCTGCACGAGGGATCGAAGAGGGCGCGGGTGGTCGCGGAGCAGACGATGGAACGCGTCCGGCACGCGGTGAAGTTGAGGTACGCATGATGGAACAGGAATTCGAATCCATTCTCGAGGCGTACCCGGTTCGGCTGACGAACTTCGAGGGTCCGCTCGACCTGCTGTTGCACCTGATCAAGAAGAACGAGGTCAACGTCTACGACATCCCGATCGTCCTGATCACGTCGCAGTACATCGACTACATCGACTTGATGCAGGAGCTGAATCTCGACGTCGCCGGCGAGTTTCTGGTGATGGCGGCGACGCTGATCCACATCAAGTCGCGCATGCTGCTGCCGCGGCCGGATCCGGCACAGGAAGATCCGGAAGAGGATCCGCGCGATGCCTTGATGCGGCGGCTGCTCGAGCATCAGAAGTTCAAGGCCGCCGCCGAACTGCTGCACGAGCGCGAGACGCTGCGCAGCGCGCAGTGGACGCGGCCCGACGGACCGATCGCCGAGATTGCCGGCGAACCGCCCGAGCCCGAGATCGAGGTGGATCTGTTCAGCCTGATCAGCGCCTTCCGCGCCGTCGTCGAGCGGGCCAAGGCGCGGCCGAAGGTGTATCTGCCGTCGGAGCAGATCGCGATCGAGGATCGCATCGAGCAGCTGATGGGCCGGTTGTCGGAGACCGATGCCTGCGGGTTCGAGGAGCTGTTCGAGGACGTGCAGAGCAAAGCGGGGCTCGTCGTCACCTTCCTCGCCGTGCTGGAAATGATCCGCCTGAAATTGATCCGCGTGTTCCAGACCGGCGTGGTCGGACCGATCCGGATTTACAAGCGCGCGCGTCCCGCGGACGCGCCGCGCCCGCTTCACGATCCCGAGCAGGTGCACGCCGAACATCTCGCCGCAGAGGCGCTCAAGAAGGACGATCACTAACGTGTCCGAACACCTCAAGCCGATAATCGAAGCGCTGATCTTCGCCTCGCCCGAACCGATCACGATCAAGACGTTCTACAAGCTGCTCGACGGCGAGCCGAAGGAAGACGTCGACGCCGCGCTTGCCGCCGTGCGCGCGGACTACGATCGCCCCGGCGGTCTGCAGATCGTGGAAGTCGCCGGCGGCTATCAGATCACCACGCGGCCGGAACTGCACGAGTGGGTCCGCAAGCTGTTTCACGAGCGGACGACATCCAAGTTGTCGGTGCAGTCGCTCGAGACGCTCGCCGTCATCGCCTATCGTCAACCCGTCACCGCGCCCGAGATTGCCGAGATCCGCGGCGTCAGCAGCAGCGCCGGTGTGCTGCAGACCCTCATCGAGCGCAAGCTGGTGAAGACTGTCGGCCGCAAGCAGGTGGTCGGCCGTCCTTTCATGTACGGCACGACGCGCGAGTTCCTCGACCGATTCGGATTGAACGACATCAGCGACTTGCCGAAGGTCGACGAACTTTCCGACGCCCTCGGCTTCGATCTGCCCGCCGGCCTCGCCGAGCCAGCGGAGACGACGTCGCCGCTGCCATTCGAGGATGGGCCCGGCGGTGAGGCGACACCCGCCGACGAGCCGGTCGAACACGCAGCGGTGGCCGAAGCTGAGAAGGATAC
>JBKPSE010000296.1:0-8724 GCA_046765855.1 Acidobacteriota bacterium
TTCTTGATCCCGACGATTCGCTTGTCGACTTCGATCTCGGTGATTCGATCGACGAGAAGAAACGGATAACGATGGGGAAGAATCCGTTCGATCGCCGCGTGATCGAGCGGGAGTGTCAGGCCCTCCATGAAGTTGCCAGTATAATCGGAACACACGTACGAATGCTCCCTGACAGCACAGCGCAGCGTGAGCAGGAAATGCTCACGACGCTCATCGATCTGGGCCGACAGGTCGCGTCGGTTCTCGACTTCGAAGAGCTCGTCGCGCAGATTCCGAAGCTCATCGCGCGTCTCATCCAGTTCGATGCCTTCGCGGTGTACCTGCTGGACGAGCGGCGCGGCGAACTGCGCGTCGCCTATTCCGAGGGATATCCCGAGCGGTCCGAGCCGATGCGGCTCAAGCCCGGGCAAGGCCTGGTCGGCGCCGCCATCGCGAGTCAGATGCCGCTGCTGGTCAACGATGTCGCGGCCGATCCCCGCTACGTGCCGCTGGTGCCCGGCATGTCCTCCGAGCTGGTCGTGCCGCTGCTGCACAAGAAGCGTCCGATCGGTGCGTTGAATCTCCTGAGTCATCGTAAGGACCAGTTCGGCGCGGCCGACGTCGAGCTGCTGCGACAGTTTGCCGCACACGTTGCCGTGAGCATGATGAACGCGCGACTGTTCCAGCGCAGCCGCGAGGATGCCGACGCGTTCGAGACGCTGGCCGAGATCGGCCGCGACGTCGCGGCAGTACTGGATCTCGACGAGCTGTTCTCGCGCATCGCGCAGTCGATGCGCCGCCTGATCGACTACCGCACGTTCGGCATCTGGCTGCTCGATGACGACCGGAACGAGCTCCAGATCAAGCACGCGGTGAAGTACGGCGAGCACACGCAGTTGAAACCGATTCCGCTCGGCGAAGGGCTGGTCGGCTACGCCGCGCTGCATCGGGAACCCGTGCTGGTGCCGGACGTGTCACAGGATCCGCGCTACATCAATGCCGTCGAAGACGTGCGTTCGGAGCTCGCGATTCCGCTGATGCTGAAAGACCGCTGCATCGGCGTGCTCGATCTGGAGAGTCCCGAGCTCGACGCATTCAGGAAGCGCGACGTCGAGATCCTGACGCTGCTCGCCAGCCAGGCCGCGGTCGCGATCGAGAACGCGCGCCTGTACGAGACGGTGCGCGCGAACGAAGTGAGACTCGAGAAAGAACTGCACTTCGCGCAACGGGTCCAGGCCGCGCTGCTGCCGGTGGGACTGCCGAAACGGATGAAAGGCGTGGACGTCGGCGCGCGCTTCGCTCCCGCGCGAGAGCTGGGGGGCGACTTCCATGATTTCCTCTCGCCCGAATCGAATCTGCTGACGGTGGCGCTTGGCGACGTGTCGGGCAAGGGAGTGCCGGCCGCGCTCTACAGCGTGTTCGCCGCGGAGCTGGTGCGCGGTCGCACCTTCCGGCGCCGGTATCTTCCCGATCGTTCCGGCCCGGCGAGCGTGCTGTCGTCGGTGAACACGATCCTGCATCAGCGGCAGCTCGAGGAGTACTACTGCACGCTCTGCTACGCGATCTTCGATCTCAAGCGGCGGCTGGTCACGCTGGCGAATTCTGGCCTGCCGTATCCAATCCGCGCGTCGGCGGAAGGCGTGTCGCAGATCGAATTACCGGGCGTGCCGCTCGGCTCGTTCCAGGGGTCGACGTACGACGAGCTCACCTACGCGCTGCACGCCGGCGATCTATTCGTGTTCTGCAGCGACGGCGTCTACGAAGCGATGAACGAGAATGGAGAGGAGTTCGGCGCTGAGCGGCTGCTGCGGATCGTCGAGCAATCCCGCGAGCTCACGCCGCGCGCCGTCGTCGACGCGATATTCGATGCCGTCGAGATCTTCCGCGAAGGATTCGCGCCGAACGACGACATGACCGCGGTGGCAGTCAAAATCACCGCGTAATCGAGTGATCGCGGGATCGCCTGATCTCGTGATTGGAGATCGGGCGATTGCCGGACTCAGTAGCCCTTGAATTTGAGATGTTCCTGCCGGAGGTGCAGTCCGACGGACTGGCCGCCGAAGGTCGCGAACTCGTTGACTTTCCCCTTCACGCTGACGCGTGCGCCCTTGGTTGGCGCGCGTCCGTCCTGCGATACGACCGTCACCTCTCCCGTCCCGTCATCAACCTTGTAGAGCTTGAACGGGACCAGCGGCACGCCCCACGAGCTGGTGACGACGCCGTCGACGGTGACCGAGCGGTTCTGGTACTTGCCCGGGTTGTACTTGATATCGGCGATGTGCGGATGCCCGGTCGCGCAACCGGCCAGCAATGCGGCCACCAGCGCAAGCGGCGCGAATCTCTTCAACATAGCGGTCCTCCGCCCCTGAATGAATGCAACGCCCGTGCAGAGCGTTCGAGAGCCGCGCGAAATCGCCTGACTTGCGACGGGATACGGCGATGCCAGCGCCTGCCTGAGTTAACGCATCCCGTTGACTCCGCGCGGCTGTCGGGCTCTACATCAAAGGATGTGCCGGAGAAACCCGCGGCAATTTCACGCAACGCGCGTCATCGGGCGTCCGCCGGACAGGACGTCTGACCTGCGGGAAGGACGGTTCACACAACCTTTCGCGGGAGGGGTGCGTCAGACTCTTCAGTGAAAAATTCCGGAGGTCTTCGATGATGGTTTCGAAATGGGGGGCGCTTGGCGGCGTCCTGCTTCTTGCGGCGCCGGTCGTCGCACCGGCGCGCGTCGTGGCCCAGGACAGAGACTCGATTGTCCGCACTCTCGACGTCTTTCGCGGCACTCAGATCGGCGCCAGTGTCAGCGACGCCGATGAGGATGATGCCAAGGCATCCAGAGGAGGCGTGACGGTCGACAGCGTGACGCCCGGCGGGCCGGCCGACAAGGCGGGGATCAAGGCGGGCGACACGATTACCGAATTCGACGGCGAGCGGGTGCGCAGCGTGCGGCAGTTCTCGCGGCTGGTTCAGGAATCTGCGCCGGGGCGCAGCGTCCCGGTCGCACTGGCGCGAGGCGGTCAAAAGGTGAATGTGACCGTCACTCCCGAACGTCGCTCGTCAGGCGATTTCGACACACGGCTGTTCGAGCTGCCGCGCGTGGCACGTCCGATAACGCCGGCCCCTCCGGCGCTGCCACGCGCGGCTCGTCCCACGCTGCCGGAGCTGTACACGGACAGGCCTGGAATTCTGCGGCTGTGGAACACGCACGGGATCGGCATCACGATTGAATCGATCGACGATCAGCTGGCCGCGTACTTCGGCGTGAAGGAAGGCGTGCTCGTCAAATCGGTGCTCGACGACTCGCCGGCGCAGCGCGCCGGACTGAAGGCGGGGGACGTCATCACCTCGTTCAACGGCTCGAAAATCTACGACACGTCCGACCTGACACGGGCAATCGATCGGTTGGAGGCGAACGCCGAGTTCAGCGTGGAGGTGACGCGCGACAAGAAGACACAAACGCTGAAGGGAAAGTTCGACAGCGAGCCCCGGCGCCGCAGCCGCGGCGTGCGCACGATTCTCTAACCGGCGGCTTCAGTCTTTGCGCGCGCGGACGGCGGCCCGACCAGCGTGGCGAGCTGCGCGGCAATGATGGTGGCGGCGGCCAGCAGCGGCTCGTGCTGCTCGCCGCCGTTTTTCATTTCGGCCGCCATCACGCCGACGCAGCCGGCGGCGCCGACAAGAGGCGCCGCGATTGCGCCGCTCGAAATGGCGTCCCCCTTTACCGTCTGCAGCAGCCCGGTACGGTACGCCGCCGCCGTCACGTTTTCAGCCTCTCTCGGGATGGTGCCGAGGCGGTTGGCGAGCTGCGGGGGGTAGCCGTGGACCAGGATCGGCGAGAGCTCGCGCCCGTCAGGATCGGCAATCCACAGAACCAGGCCGCTCGCATCGATGACCGCGGCGGTGCGCTCCAGCAGCGAAGGCAGGGCGCGCGTGTCGGGAACGCGCGCCAGATCGCGGCACAGCGACGCTATCGCGTCGAGATTGATGCGCCGTTCGAGAGGCGGCAAGGGCCTGGCGACCAGACCGAAGTCGCTCAGATCGTCGAGGGTCTGATCCGATACAGCGGGAACCGCGGCTGCAGGAGCAACGGAAATCCCCTCGCGCTCCAGCCTTTTCCGGCCCGTTGGCAGCAGCAGGACCATGCCGATGAGCACGATCGCCGCCGCGGCGCCGATCACGCCCGCCTGCCGGCGCTGCGCGGCGGCTGCAGCCGCGTCGCGGGCAACTTCCTCGCCGGTGAGCGCGCGATCCAGGGCATCGGCTGCCTTCCGGATCAACTCGAAGCCGTCGGCGAACACCATGTCCGAGGCCAGCGTCATCTGCCGTCCGCGCACGTAATCGCGCGCGCGCAGATCCATCTGCATGAACTCCTGCACCGCGGTCATCGCGGCCTCGAGATCGCTTGCGGTTCCTGACGCCTGCGCCAACGATCGCAGCGAGCCGATCCTCTCTTCGATCTCTTTCCCGAGCTCGCTGACGCGCGCGAACCAGAAGTCTTCGCCCTGCCCGACCGCTACGTACGCTTGCTGCGCCGCGCGCAACTCGCCGATAGCGGAGCGGGCGCCGCGCGCGTGTAACGCGAACTGACGCAGCGTGGCGCCGCCGCGAGCATCCACGCGTGCCGATGACCAGAGAAGAAAACCAGCGCCGGAGATCGCAGCGAGGCAGAGAATCAGTAATGAGAGGCGCACCGGAAGTCGCGTCATGAAGCCGGCGCGCTTACTATAGCATCGCCGCACGCACGTGAGTGATCCTGAAATCGTCGCGATCGTGAATCCGTTGTCGGGCGCCGGCGCATCAGCCGGCGTCGCGGAGGCTCGCGTCGCGCTCTTGACCGCGCGCTTCGCGTCGGCGAATCTCGCCGGCGCAGTGCATTTGACCGAACGCCCGTTTCACGCCGGCGAGCTCGCGCGTGCGGCGGTTGCGTCCGGTGCCCGCACCGTCATCGCCTGGGGCGGCGACGGTACGATCAATGAAGTCGGGACGGCGCTCGTCGGCTCCGCCGTTGTCCTCGGGATCATTCCCGCGGGGTCGGTCAATGGATTCGCGCATGAACTCGCGATCCCTGACGCGCCGCAAGCCGCGATCGAAATCGCGCTGCACGGACGCGAGCGGCGAGTCGACGCCGGCGAGATGGAAGGGCGGCTGTTCTTCAATATCGCAGGCATCGGCTTCGATGCCGTCGTGGCGGAACAATTCAACCTGCGCTCGCTCGGCCGCCGCGGTATGGGGCCTTACATCCAGATCGGGCTTCGCGAGACGTTTCGCTACCGCGCCACGCGCTACCGGATCCACCTGGACGACGAACTGATCCAAACGAGCGCGCTGCTGATCGCGTTCGCCAACGGCCGTGAGTACGGCAACCGCATTCGCCTGGCGCCTCACGCCCGGCTCGACGATGGAAAGCTCGAGGCGATGGTGGTGGAGGATCGCGCACCGCTGGCGCGGTTATGGTGCAGCCGTTATCTCGCCACCGGCACCGCCGACAAGGCGCCCCGCGTCATCATGCGGTCGATCGCCAACGCGCGGATCGAGTCTGACGGCGAGATGCTGTATCACCTGGACGGCGAGATCGGCCGCGCCAGCGGACAGATCACCGTTCGCATCCGCCCCGCCGCGCTGACCGTCAGGGTGCCGCACATTCACGGTGCGTAGTTCGTGGGGCGAGGTCCGGAGTGCGTGGTTTCGGTTGTGAGCGGGGGCAGCTGTGGTTGAACTCGAGAGGCTGATAGAACGCGCGAAGCTCGGAGACGTCGACGGCGTGCGCGAGACGCTGCGCTCGGACCCGCGCCTTCTGAATGCCCGGTTGCCGACTGGCGAGACGCCGCTGATTGCGGCGCTCTACCGCGGTCAGCACGCGGTTGTCGACGCGCTGATCGAGCTCGGCGCCGAGCTCGATGTCTTTGCCGCGGCCGCCACGGGCCGCATCGCTGAGCTCGAGCGCTCGCTGCAGCAGCAAGCGGCAGTGAACGCCTACTCCTACGATGGATGGACGCCGCTGCACCTCGCCGCCTTTTTTGGCCAGCGTGAGGCGGCGGCGCGCCTGCTCGACGCCGGCGCGGATGTCGCAGCCGTCGCTCGGAACGCGATGAGGAACACGCCGCTTCACGCCGCCACGGCCGGCAAGCACACCGACATTGCGCTATTGCTGCTGTCGAGAGGCGCGGATGCGCGCACGGCGGATGCCGGCGGTTATACAGCGGAAAAAATTGCGGCCGAGAACCAGCTGCAGCCCGTACTTGACGCTATCCGGTCGGGCCGAACCTAGCTTCGGCGACGTGCCTAGCCATCCAGCCCCGGCTCAGAACGTCGGCAAGTACGGCTGCAGGTAGCGGGTGATGATGGTGAGCTGCCCGGTGACGATGAGGACGCCGATGGCAATCAGGAGAACGCCGGAGGCGACTTCGATCGTGTGATAGTGCTTGCGGATCCGCTTGGCCGCGCCGAAGAACTGATTGATCGCCAGCGACGTCAGCAGGAAAGGGATGCCCAGGCCAAGCGAGTAGACGGCCAGCAGCGTGATCCCTTCCGCGACCGTGTTCTTCGATCCGGCGATGGCGAGAATGCCGCCGAGGATCGGTCCGATGCACGGCGTCCATCCGAACGCGAAGGCAATGCCGACCAGCATCGCGCCGAGCGGACCGGCCGGCTTGCGCTGCGAGTGCACGCGCTTCTCGGTGTCGAGGAACGCCAGTCTGAACACGCCCATCGTGTGCAGCCCGAAGATGATCAGAATCACGCCGGCGATTTTGCTCAGCAGCGGCAGCTTCGCGAACATGAACTTGCCCACCGCGGTCGCCGACGCGCCCAGCGCGACGAACACGATCGAGAAGCCGATGACGAAGGCCAGCGAGGTGAGGAACACCTGAAGCCGCGAGGTGGCCGGCGCCGCATCGGCGCGCATCTCCTCCACCGACACGCCGGAGACGAATGAGATGTACCCCGGGATGAGCGGCAGCACGCAGGGGGACACGAACGACAGGAACCCTGCCGCGAATGCCGCGAGGAGCGTGACGTTCTGGTTCAATCGACCTTCTGCAAGCGGATCGTGTTGACCGGGATCGAGGTCGGATCCGGACGTCCCTCGAATTTCACGGGCGGCAAATCCTGGAACAGGATGTCCCATTTCCAACGCTCGGACGGGTTCGACGCCTGCAGCCAGTGCTTCGCCGTGACCGGCCGCGCGAACGACAATCCCGGCAGTGCGGCATAGGTCGGATTGCTGGCCATCGCGCTGGCGATGTCGGCGCGCACGTGCGCGGCGCTGGTGTATTCGAGCGGGGCACCGAGCGCGAGCGCCAGGTTGACGAAGAGCTGCCAGTCCTCCTGGGCGTCACCAGGGGCAGGCAGGGCGCGCGCGGCCGCCTGCAGCCGGCCCTGCTGATTCACATAGGCGCCGTCCTTCTCGTAAGACGATGCGCCCGGAAGCACCACGTCAGCGGCGCGCGCGAGATCGGTCATCAGCACGCCCTGCACGATGAGCAGCGGCAGCTTGCCCGAACGCCGAGCCTCGATCGCCCAGCCGACGTCGCCGATCGATCCGGCCGGTCCCGGATCGAATACGTAGAGCGCCTTCACGTCCCCTGCTTCAACGCTCCTGCGGAACGCGGTCAGGTCAGCCTCGCCGTTCTGCGTCGCGTGCGCCGGAAACCCCAAATCCTGCGCACCCTTGACGTTGGGCGCGTCGACGGGAGGAACTTTGAACTTGGTGTTCGGCGGTTGCGGCTTCTCACGCGTGCGCCAGCTGATCGCCACGCCATCCTCCGGCAACCCGAACGCTCCCCCCATCCGTCCGAGCAGGAATAGCTCCTCGATGGACGCATGCGCCGAAATCAGGAAGCGCATCGCCGAGGATCCGCCGTTCGCGGCGACGAGATCCGCAATCTTCGCGAGCGCCTCGCGCATGTCCACGGGACGCTGCACGTCGCCGTCGCGCAGCAGCGCGCGCCGCAGCCGGTCGTCTCCTTCGATCCAGTGGTAGTCGAACCGGCCGATGTCGCACATCCAGTAGTCGTTCACCGCCGGGTTGTAGCGTGGCGTGATGCGCGCGAGCCGGGCGCCCTTCGCCCATTCCGGCTTCGCCTTCAACCAGGCGGTCGTGTTGCAGCCCTTCTCGCAGAACGTGCAGATCGAGTCGACCGCTTCCGGGTTGTCCCAGGGGCGCGACTTGAAACGGTAATCCCGTGTCGTGATTGCCCCGACCGGGCATACGTCCATCAGATTGCCCGAGAGCAGCGAGTGCACGCCTTCTTCCTGGAACGTCGCGATCTCGCTGCCGTAGCCGCGGTCGGTGATGTTGATCTGCGCGTCGCCATCGATCTCGCGCATGAACCGTACGCAGCGCGTGCACAGAATGCAGCGGTTGCGGTTCAGCATGAGCGTGGGGCCGAAATCGACGTCCGCTTTGACCCCTTCGCCGTCGAACACGCGGCGGGGGAACTCCATCCGGCTCTCGTTGGGACCGAACGAGTACGAGAAATCCTGCAGCGGGCACTCGCCGCCCTTGTCGCAGACCGGGCAGTCGAGCGGGTGATTGATCAGCAGGAACTCGAACACGCTCGCCCGCGCCTCGACCACGTCGGGCGTGTCGGTCAAAACGACCATTCCCTCGGCCACCGGCGTCGAGCACGACGTCTGCAGCTTCGCCATCTTCTCGATCTTGACGAGACAGACGCGGCAGGAGCCGTCGATGCCCAGCCCGGGGTGGTAGCAGTAGTAAGGAACCTTGATGCCGTGCTCGAT